>NZ_CP036266.1:7696563-7996563 GCF_007744075.1 Gimesia chilikensis
TGCTGGTCCGTCCCGCGGCGTGCATGCCCCGCATTAACAACGCCGCGATAAAGACAGAGGCGATCCAGCTGAACAACAGCGTCATGCCGAAGTAGCTTTCGATGAGTTCGGGAAAGTCATTGATTCCCGGGCTGTGCCGATCGAAGGCGATGGTACTCTGGACGTTAATCAGCAGTACTGCCAGCCCGAGGACCACGCCGCCCATCACGACGGCCCGCTGACAGGTATGTCGCCAGTGATATTTGGCCAGCGCGGTTCGACTGGAGAGCGGCAGCAGCAGACCATGGGTATCGCTACCGGAAATCAGGGCCGACCAGAGTTGTTCGACGCGAAACCAGGTTTGACTGGGCGCCGCGGTCCCGGCACGGAAGCGGGCGAACTCCCGGGTGCCCTGGTACCAGGCTCCCAGGCAGACCAGTTGCAGCGTAACGAATTCGCCCAGGGTCACCTGTTGCCACATCACGAACGGCTTTTGAAAACCGTGCGGGTAGTAGCGTGTCAGAAACCAGGTGAAGAGTCCGCCGATCAAGCCGACGCTGAACAGGACCCGACTGAAGCTGGGGGATTTCAGACTCCAGTAAATCAGGTTCCCCGCCAGCGTCAAGGCGATCATAAACAGCAGCGGCCCCAGGACGGGCCAGTTGCGTGTGAGGGTCTCCGTTTCAAAATATAACAGGCGATAGGCGCCGTTGGTCACCAGTTGCAGGACGACGACGAGGCCGACCATTGCCAGCATCATCCAGGAGGCGATTGCCCGCGAAGAGATAGGGAGCCCGCGACACAACTGCTGACAACCGGTCAGCGCATGCAGGGCGACTGTGAGAAAGACGACCAGCGAGATCAGCTGATAAGCGAAGTAATAGCCGCGGAGATTGTCCGCCAGATGACCGACGCTCACCGCCAGCATCCGCGAGAGCAGCATGAAGAACAGTGGTCCGAGCACGAGAATTCCAACCGCGAGCAGCGCCCCCAGCCAGGCCCGTTTACAGAACTGTTTCGTCGTCACATATAATGCGGTTGTCATCACCACACCTCAGAATTCAAGTTACGAAAACACAACTACAATATTGAAAAGCCCACATCACCGATGCCGGTTCCACGAGACCGCCAGGGGGATCGTCGCGAAGGGGAGTACGGTGAAGATCATAAAGGCGGAAAACAAAACGCGGTCAATCAACAGATCGGTTTTCCAGAAGTTCCAGAAGACGATGCTGATGACCAGATAGAAGATGGTCGCCAGCCAGATGGTCTTGTGTGATATCAGTCCGAGACGGTGCGCATTCTGGAAAGCCAAAATGGCCACGATACAGATCATGCCAATGACCAACAGTGTCCAGACAAGTAATAAACCGGGCCGCTGATTTCTCAATGGTCCGACAGACAGAATCAATGTGGGATAAAACAACACCATGACAACACCGAAGACATACCCCATGAATTTCGTATGCCCGGTCCAGGCCAGTGACAGTCCGTTGGATATCAGCATCCAGACCATCAACAGGGAGAACAGTAGCACCAGAAAAAACTTCTCTTTCAAAAACCAATTACAGTCTCGATAGAAGCCTTCCAATCCCTCATAGCAAACAATCGTCAGGTAACTGACACCGAAACCGAAAATAACTACCCAGAACAGCAGCAGTCCAAGCGATTTGAATAAATTAACAACCAGGGCATGAGATAACTCTTGATCGGAAACCGGAAGTTGCGCGAGATATCCCTTCATCGAGGAGAAATCCCGGAGTAACAGTGATTGCCCCAGAAGAAGCAACATGGCGAAAGATGAGAGCAGAAAAACTCCAAATGTGGCCAATGGCTGATTAGAGCCAATCAGTGGGTTCACATATCCGTAGATCGCCTTATAGAAGTAACCATACAGATTTAAGATTAGTGTCAGCCCACCGAAGATCACCGCCAGCAAAGTCACTGGAGAACAACCATCCTGCCAGTGCAGACGGGTGAAGGCTTGTACCCGGGAACCGACAACGGGAATACTTTGCTCGCGCAGCTGCCCTCGGTCGCCGTTCAACCAGTTCTCGATTCGGGACCAGGGACGGCTCGTGACTGCAACACCGCAACGAATGCGGGCATAGCCACGGATTCCTGCCAGCCAGGCTACCCCACAAATCACCAGCACGGTGATCCATTCCGTCAGTGTCACCACCTTCCAGGGAACCAGCTTTCCCTCGGGATAATAGCGGGAGACCAACCAGGCCACGAGTGCCCCCATCGTGCTGGCCCAGAACAGCAGCCGCCAGAAACCCTTGGCCTGCAGACTCCAGTAAGCCGACCAGGCGACCATAATGAATGCAGTCATAAACAGAGTCGGTCCCAGCACAGAGCAGTCGCGGTCCGGCCAGGTGGCGCCCATCACCAGGAGCCGGACCAGACCGTTGATCAACAGTGCGGGTACCACCACCATCACCACCGTGGACCACATCACCCAACTGGCGATGCGGGCTGACGTGACAGGCAGTCCGCGCGTGAGCTGAAGCGGACTTTGATAAGCCGCGTTGATACACAACAAACCAAAGGCCACCCAGGACAGCGCGAGGATCAACAGCTGGCTTCGCAACAGTTGTGCGAGGTCTTCATTCACAACTCCCGGCAACAGGCGCAGCACGGCTGGCAAAACCACCGGTCCCGTCACGAGGACCAGCCCCGTCAGCAGTGCCCCCAGCCAGGCACGCTTCCAGATGAGTCGAGTTGTCATGACAAAGGCAGATGACATGGTTGCACCTTGAACAATTAACGATGCCGGTTCCACGAGACCGCCAGGGGGATCGTCGCGAAGGGGGTGATAGCAAGCACGAGCGAGGATGATCGAAAGAGCTTCAATGGTAATTCACTGTAGTTCCAGAAATTCCAGTAGAAAGCAGGAACGATTAGACAAAACAGCGCTGCGAGCCAGATGATCTGCGAACCAATCAGACTGGTACGGTATGCCTGGATGTAAGCGATTACGGTGGCAGACCAGCTCAGTAAGGCAAAGAGCAGCAAGAGAATAAAACCAAACGCTGGATAAAAAATGCCACAGACTGCAGCAATCAATAATAGTGGGAGTAGCAGAATCACGTTCTCTGAGAAACGCGAAGAAATCATCCAAAAGAAAGAGATGCTATTCGCGACGAAGATCCAGTATGCCAGAAGAGCATAGCCAGCAAAGACTACAATTTCACCCTTTGCTTCAAAGGCCACCATAGATTGCCAGCACTGCCTGATGACATCCGTCCCTTGTAACAATACAAAGGCGACATAGCTGCCTGCTAATCCCAGAATCACAACAAACAATAATGAGAGGATTACACATTTCAGAATGCAACGTAGCAGGACAGCGGAGAGTTCCCGATCAGAGAGAGGCACGCCTGCCAGATAACCTTTCATTTGGTGATCTTTTCGCTTCGCAAGTGAATTTATCAGGCCCACGAACAAGATCGCGATAGCAGCCTGTATCGAATAGATTGCGGAAATACCAAACATCGGGCTCATGAATGGATTCAATTCAATCTCACCCTGGGTTGTATGATCTATGAAAAAGACCAGATTGATGAAAAAAACAAGACAACCCAATAAAGCAATGAGCAGAATCAGCGTGCGACAGGAATCGAGCCAGTACAATTGGGCTACACCAGCTGAGATGGAATCGGGGTGTTTTCGTCTGGCGATGAGCGTACGGCGCTTCAAATCATCCAATTCTTTTTTTAAACGTTCCCAGGTCAAAGTAGGTACCGCGACACCACAGCGCACCAGGGCACACGAACGAATCGCCCCGAACCAGGCCGCTATAAAGACGACGGACATGGTCAGAAACTCCACAGGTGTGACCTGCTTCCAGGGAACGAAGTATCCGGGAGATTCGCCGGGAGAGTAGCGAGTCACAAACCAACCTATGGCTCCGGCACAAAAATAGGGCCAGAATATGAGCCTGAATACACCAAGGGCCTTCAAGTGCCAGAAAGCGCAATGCATGACAACCACCATGGTTGACAGAAACAGCGTAGGCCCCAACACAGGCCAGCGTTCATTAAATCGCGCTTCTCCGAAGATAAACTGACGATAAACGGCAACCGAAACCAGGCTGACGACAACTGTGATAATTAAGGAAGTCAGAATTAATCCACTGACAATTTCTGCTGTTGCGACAGGAATTCGGGTTATCGATTTCTGGGCTCGATCCAATACATTTAAACCCAGAACCAGAAACAGGAATCCGGAGAATGCCACGAAGAATAAATGGCCATCTAAAGTAGCCGCGGGGAGAGGAATGAACAGTAGACGGTTTAAGAACTGTATTCCCTCTGGTGGCAGTGACCGTAGCACCAGTGGAGGCAGCACCAGAAGCAATGTGATGACAAACACACTGCGCCAGTATGTTCTCAACGAATATGTTGTGACCCGTAACAGACCGTCTGCCATGGTACTCAGTCCTTAAACGAACTCCGGGCGGCTGATTTCATGCGGGCTACGAAGATTTCTTCCAGGGTGGGTGCCGTCTGGGCCAGGATTTCGGCGTCCAGGTCTTTTAAGGCGGCTTCCAGTTCCTGCCGCTGGCCGTTGCAGATGATGTCCCATTCCTTGCCGGAACCGGTCCAGGTCAAGGCGCCGGTCAGTTGCGGGAAGAAGGGCTGCGGCTCGGCGAAGCTGACCGTCAGTCGAAAATGCGAGACCAGAACTTCATCCAGCGGGCTGGTGAGCAGCAGCTGGCCCTGGTCGAGAATGGCGACCTGATCCGAAACGCGCTGCACTTCGTCCAGCAGGTGCGAAGAAAAGAGGACGGTGCGGCCTTCATCGACGACCGTGCGGATGATGGCGTCCAGAATGTCTTTGCGGACCAAAGGGTCGAGGCCCGACGATGGTTCGTCCAGCACCAAGAGCGGAGGACGATGGGCGAGCGCCAGCAGAAGCCCGGCACGGGCCAGCTGACCGCGGGAAAGCGTGGAGACTTTCTGCGTCATCGTGAGTTCGAACATCATCCGCAGCTCTTCGGCGTAGACCGGATCCCACTTGGGATAGAAGGCCCGCGTGAATTCAAACAGTTCGCGAATCGTCATCCAGGGGGGCAGGTCGCGGGTTTCGGAGAGATGTCCGATGCGACTCAACACGCCCGGCGGATCGGCGACCGGATCGAGACCGAAGACCCTTACGGTGCCGGACTGCGGTTTGAGGAAGCCGAGAATGTGTTTCAACAGCGTGGTTTTGCCGGCGCCGTTCTCGCCCACGAGACCGAAGACGGCTCCTTCGGGTACGGAGAGACAGACGTTGGCCAGGGCCTGCTTCTTGCCGAAGCGGCGGCTCAGATTTTCGATTTCAATGACGTGCGTGCTCATGGTTCGACCTCTTGGGGGTGTGCATCAAACTTACGGCTGCGCTCCCGCAGCAGCTTCAGCAGGGTCTCTTCATCCACGCCCAGCTGACGCGATTCGGTCAGCAGGGCATCCATGCGTTCGTTGAGAATGCGGCGTTTTTCTTTACTCGAGAGGGGAGAAACGCCACTGGAAATGTAAACGCCGGAACCGCGTCGGGAGATCACAACTCCTTCGGCTTCCAGCTCACGATAGGCGCGGGCCACGGTATTGGGAGTGATCGTCAACTGTTGTGCGAGCCCGCGCACCGAAGGAAGTTGATCGTGCGGCTGCAAACGCCCCGAGGCCACCAGGAACTTGACCTGGTTTACCACCTGCTGGTAATACGGGGTGCCGTCCGCTTCTGAGAGTTGAATCTGCATTGTTTCACTCCTGAGAACTGTATCAACACAGTAATACAGTTAAAATCAAATGTCAACCACTTTTTTCAGAAATCCGGACGAACTCCCGGGCACGGCGATCCAGTGTTGCATCCCCCCTGATGAGTCTGCAGAATAAAGGACGCGTAACCTTCTCTCCCTGCATCTCTTATAGAAAGTTGATCCATGCATATTTCAGGCAGACGCCCTCGACTGCTGGTGCTCGCGCTGTTGCTGCTCCTCTGCCCTGTTGTGTCCCCTTCGCTGTTCGCCGCTGATAAACCGAACGTGCTGTTCATTGCCGCTGACGATCTGCGGTGCGACCTGGCCTGCTACGGTCATTCGCTAGTTAAGACGCCGAACCTCGACAGGCTGGCGTCGCGGGGCGTTTTGTTCAAACAGGCGTACTGTCAGCAGGCGTTGTGCAATCCTTCGCGAGCCTCCCTGATGACGGGCCGCCGACCGGACAGCCTGGAAATCTGGAATCTGCCGAAACACTTTCGCGAAGCTGATCCGAATATCGTCGCCCTGCCTCAGCTGTTTAAACAGAACGGCTATTTCACGCAGAACATCGGTAAGGTGTATCACAACTGGCGCCAGAAAATCGAAGGCGACCCCGCCTCCTGGAGTGTGCCTGCGGTTTTGCATTACGCGCGTCACGATGACGATCAGCCGCAGCTCAATAATAACCGGGAATTGCCGATGAACCTCGCGACCGCACCGCGGACCGAGCGACGCGACGTCCCCGACTCGGCGTACTTCGACGGACGGATTGGTGACCTCGCGGTGAAAGCACTGAAAGGCTTTGAACAGAAACAGCAGCCGTTCTTTCTGGCGGTCGGGTTCTGGAAACCGCATCTGCCTTTCAATCCTCCCAAGAAATATTGGGACCTCTACAAAGAGAGTCCCGTGAAACCGGCCAGCAATTCCAAGCCTCCGCAAAACGTTCCCCAGATCGCTTTACACGACAGCCGCGAACTGATGCGGGCCGCGAAAGGGGAACTGACGCGGGAGCAGATCATCGAGATCCGATCCGGTTACCTGGCGGGGATCAGTTTTCTCGACGCGCAGGTGGGTAAGATGCTGGATGAACTGGATCGTTCGGGGCTGAGCGACAATACGATTATCGTTTTCTGGTCCGATCATGGTTTTCACCTGGGCGAACACGGCCTGTGGTGTAAGACGTCGAACTTCGAAAACGATGCGCGTGTGCCGCTGCTGATTTCGGTGCCCCACATGAAGACGGCGGGCGAGTCTTCCGATGCCCTGGTGGAACTGCTCGACATGTATCCCACGCTGGTCGAGCTCTGTCACCTGCCTGCTCCCGAGAAGCTGGAAGGCAAGAGCCTGGTGCCGGTACTGGAAGATCCCACAAAGACCGTGAAGCCGGCTGCTTACACGCAGCACCCACGCCCCGCGTATTACAAAAAGCAGCCCGAGAACATGGGTGTTTCGGTGCGTACGCCCCGCTATCGTTACACCGAATGGCGCGAGTTCAAAACAGGTAAAGTGATCGCGCGGGAGCTGTATGATCACGACAGCGATCCGGAAGAGAACACGAACATTATTGATCACCCGTCGGATCAGGGGGAGTTTGAAAAAGCGGTGCAGTTGCTGGAGAAACAGTTTCCACGGAAAGCGGGTGGGAAGGATTGAGTCGTTTGACCACCCGGTGGCTCGTTTTTCCGGTTGCCTTCGAAGAAGTTTACTGAGAAAGAAAGACGCCAGGCGGGCAGGCACACAGGCGCTGCCCCTACGAATCACGGGTTGGGGACCTGGTTATTAATTGATTGGTTGTTCTGTGACCTCCTGTTGCCTGTGGTAAGCACGGATTGCATCCGCGACCACCCTGTTTTTTTAGTGAGCGGAATGGCGTTCAGGGTTGGTGGGCTGGTTATTGTTGCTCTAACTTGTGGTCTGACAGGGGCATAGTCGATTCGAGTACCCCTCCGAGAGATCAACATTGACTGATTGGATGTAGATCGCGTACGCTCCGTCGCTTCTTTCTCTCGGAGATCATCATGCGACTCTGTTGCCAACTCGTGTGGGGGCTGTTGTTGCTGCCGGCTGGTTGTGCCTCGCTGGGGCCGCTTTCGCCGCTGGTTCCGGTCGAACGTGCGCTGGTTTATTATCCGAGTCCCTTTCCTGAATCGGCCGCGCTGCCGGAGAATCTCCCCTTTGAGGAAGCGTGGTTTGAAGCGGAAGATGGCACGAAGTTGCATGGCTGGTACCTGGATCATCCTGAACCGCAGGCGGTGGCGCTGTTTTGTCACGGCAATGCGGGGAACATTGTCAGCCGGGGCGAATCGCTGAAAATCCTGAATGAGCGTCATGGGCTCGCGGTGATGACCTTTGATTACCGGGGATACGGCAAGAGTGAGGGCAAGCCAAACGAACGCGGAATCCTGCAGGACGCGCGGGCGGCTCGTGCCTGGCTGGCTTCACGCGCCGGCGTTAAGGAGACGGACATCGTCGTCATGGGACGTTCGCTGGGAGGCGCGGTCGCTGTGGATCTGGCGGCGAAAGATGGTGCACGGGGACTTGTGCTTGCCAGCACATTCTCTTCGCTGCCTGATGCTGCAGCCCATCATTTCCCCTGGATCCTGCCCAGTCTGAACATGACGCAGCGATTGAACTCAGCCGCGAAGATTGGGAACTATGAGGGACCGTTGCTGCAAAGTCATGGCGACAACGATCAACTGATCCCCATCAAACTGGGACGAAAGCTGTTCGACGCGGCCGGCGGTCCGAAACAGTTTGTCGTCCTGCCGGGCGGAGGTCACAACGATCCGCAGACCGAAGAGTATCGCCGCGTATTCGACGAGTTCATTGCTTCCCTGCCTGCCGCCGGTACCCGCTGAGTTCTGTCTACCGGTTCGCGATTTTCAGCTAGGGGTGGTTGTTTCGTTTTCTTAGAATAGACCGTTTGTGTTTTGGGCTGGCGCTGGCTCGCAAACGGAAGCGGTATCTTCCCGGGGACGCAACACTGACCGTTTCCTGCTCGCTGCGCTCGGCCCGAATTTGATTCGGGCTCACCCTGTTTTTTTAGTGAGCGGAATGGCGCTTGCCACCGGTAGCTGGGTTGACGGTGGATCGATTTACCGGCAGCTAGCGCTTTGCCGCTCACGGTTGGTAGGCGTGATGTGATTTCCCTTGGGTATTGAAGCTGGTGGTATGTCGCCAGGCGGGCAGGCACACAGGCGCTGCCCCTACGAATCACGGGTTGGGGGACTGGTTATTAATTGATTGGTTGCCCTGCGACCTCCTGTTGCCTGCGGCAATCACGGATTGCATCCGCGACCACCCTGTTTACTTAGTGAGCGGAATGGCGCTTGCCACAGGTAGCTGGGTTGACGGTGGATCGATTTACCGGCAGCCAGCGCTTTGCCGCTCACGGTTGGTGGGCGTGATTTGATTTCCCTTGGGTGTGGAAGCGGGTGGCGGGTCGCCAGGTAGGAGCTGTGGATTAATTTTTTCATTTGAGAGATTGTCATGATACGCACTCATTTTATGAAACGGGACGAAGGGGGCAGGACAGAATTTTGTCCTGGTGTGCCCAGATTTTGTCCCAGTCTGTCCCGAATTTTGTCCTGGTCTGGCCGGGTTTTGTCCTGGTGTGTCATGCACAGATTACAGGGAACATCGCGAACAGGTTTGACTTGTTCCAGTGGAGATCAGCTGAAAAGCAGGTGTGGCTGGGTCACTGTTGTTCCAGAAACCTTACCCGGTTCAACGTCCTCGCGCGCGAGCCAGATGGGAACAAGATACGTTTCGGCGGAAGGCGATCAAGGGGAGTTCGTTCAGGTGGGAGTGGAGGACGTTCAGTGGGGAGATTTGCAGGTGTGGATTGCTGTAGTACCCGGCATGGGACCTACGCCTGTTTTTTCGATGGTTTCCTACAGAAGAATGAGTTTCTCCCCAGACAACATCAACTCTGTCACCTCCTGTTGCCTGTGGCAATCATGGATTACATCCGCGACCACCCGGAGGATGTTCTTCCGGTTCCTGTCGCAGGGGTTCACTCAGAAAGTGAGTCACCAGACGGGTGAGCACACAGGCGCCGCCCCTCCAGATGACGCTGCTCAGATTTCGGAAACGATTCGATCAGCTGAGTTCGGGGATGGGGGATCCTTTGGGAAGGATGGGCATGGGACGACCACTGTGATCGAGGAAGGCGTGGTGGTGATCGATGCCCAGGAATCGATACATGGTTGCGAGCAGATCGTTGGGATCGAGCTTGTTGTCTTTGGCGTAGGCGCCGTTGGCGGTAGTCGAGCCGATGACCTGTCCCATCTTCATACCACCACCGGAAACGAGGACCGACATCGCGCCGGGCCAGTGATCGCGGCCGGGCTGCATGATTTTGGAACGGGTTCCCTTCTGAGGATTGATGCGGGGGGTGCGACCGAACTCGCCGGACACGATGACCATCACTTTTTCATCCAGCCCGCGATCGTAGATATCTTCCACCAGCGCGGAGACGGCACGGTCGAAAATGGGGAGGCGACCACGGAGGTCGTCGTAGAGGTGACCGTTAACAGCGTGAATATCCCAGTTGCCGGCACAGCCCTGGACGCCGGGGTTCTGCATCTGCATGGTAACGAAGCTGCAGCCCGCTTCGACCAGGCGGCGGGCCAGCAGAGCGCGCTGTCCCCATTTGTGACGTCCGTATTTTTCGCGGGTAGCTTCACTCTCCTGCGACATGTCAAACGCGTTGCGGGCCTTGTCACTGGTGAACATGTTCAAGGCTTTGCTGTTGAACTTGTCGATCGAAGCGAGCGAGCCGTTCTGATCGATGTCGCGACGCATCTGATCGAAGGAGGTCAGCAAGGTCATGCGATCATCGAGACGTTCTTTGAGCTTATCGTCCATCGTGATGTTGGGGACCTGAAAGTTATCCAGGTTCGGATCAGAGCCCACGACGAAGGGGAGGGCCGACTCGCCCAGGTAGGCGCTGCCGCCACCATAGACGCGGGGTTGATTCCCGATGTAGTTCGGCAGACCGTTATTCACATGTTCGCGCATGCGGGAGACGATGGGGCCGATGGTCGGAAACTGCGAGATGGGATCAAGGGGCCGCAGCGGATCGCGGCCGGAGAGGAACCGCCCTGCTCCGCCGGCGTGGTTGGCAAAACCGTGGGAGATCGATCGGATGACGGTAAAGCGATCCGCGACTTTCGCGTGCAGGGGAAGATGCTCGCAGATATCCATACCCGGCACATTGGTGTGAATCGGATTGAACTCCCCCCGGTATTCCACCGGAGCGTTGGGCTTGAGGTCATAGGTTTCCATATGGCTGGGTCCGCCCTGCAGCCAGATGAGAATCACCGAGGTATCGGGGGTCGGCTTATGGGGTGCTGCACTGGCGGCGCGGAGGCGCAACAGGTCAGCCAGACTCAATCCGCCGAGTGTCAGGAATCCGGCCTGGAGAAAAGAACGTCGAGACTGGAGCGCGTGAAGCGGTGTCGCGGGACGATTCATCGTGATTACCTCGGCTGGCTGTGTTGGTGGGAAATTCAGGTGTCTGGCTCAAGGTCTCTGCTGCAGAGTCCACATACACGGTGGTCGGGCAGCAGCAGAGCCTCACTTAAACACCTGCTTATATATCGTATCAGAATGAATCCGCGGTTCCATACTTTTCCCAGCCGGAATAGGACTGATCTGAGATTTCGTCGTTCAATTGGACGTAAATCAATGAAATTTATTAACTTATAGCCATCCATATTTTGGGGACTTGCGATTTTCTCTGTCAGGACAACGTGGATACGGTCAGGAGTGACTTAACCTGAATAATCGAAACAGGTTTTGTAACCCGTTAGCAGAGGCTGATTAATGCGAATGTCTCTGGACGAAAATCGGATTCTGAGCAGGAAATGACTCGTTATTGTCCCCCGGAGTAGATAGAATTGAGAACGAAATCAGTCTTTGATTTTCCCAAACCGAACATCAGGCGTACGAGGTGCGTCTACAGGTTTGTCTGTTATGGTGACAGCAAACGCTGATCGAGCAGGTTCCCGACTGAAACCGACGCGGGGATCTGAGATCAGTCAGATAGAATTTCAGAGTTTTAAAGATCATCGAAAAGAAGGGTGAAACAGTGGCCACTGCCAACGAAAAAGAGACGAAAACGACTACCATCAATGGCGCTGAGATTCTGGTTCAGGCATTGGTGCGGCAGGGCGTCAAGACGATCTTCGCCTACCCCGGCGGTTGCAGCATGCCTCTGCATCAGGCTTTGATGAAATACAAAGACGACATCCGCACCCTGCTGCCCCGCCACGAACAGGGTGGTGGTTTCGCAGCCCAGGGGATTGCCCGTACAACGGGTGAAGTGGGCGTCTGTATGGCGACCAGTGGTCCCGGTGCAACCAACCTGGTAACGGCCCTGGCGGATGCCAAGCTGGACAGTATTCCGATGGTGGCGATTACCGGCCAGGTGCCGCAGGCTGTCATCGGTAGCGACGCGTTCCAGGAAACGCCGATGGTTGAAATCTCCCGCGCCATCACCAAACACACCTACATGATTACCGACGTAAAAGACGTCGCCCGCATCGTGAAGGAAGCCTTCTTCATTGCGAACACCGGCCGTCCGGGTCCCGTGCTGATCGACTTCCCCAAAGACTGTCAGTTGGCGACACTCGATGCCGAGCCGGATTACGATCCCGAAACCTATCTGCCCGGTTATCGTCCCGAGTTGCGGAAAGCGGCTCCCGAACAGATCAAACAGATTCTGGCAGCGATCAAACGTTCCAAGAAACCCATTTTATACGTCGGTGGCGGTGCCATCATTTCCGACGCTTCCGAAGAACTCGTGAAGTTCGCCCGTAAGACAAACATTCCCGTAACCACGACCGTAATGGGACTGGGCGTATTTCCCGGTGACGATCCCCTGAGTCTGGACATGCTGGGGATGCACGGTACCGTGTATGCGAACTATGCCGTCAACGAAGCCGACCTGCTGCTGGCATTCGGCGTGCGGTTTGACGACCGTGTGACCGGTAAGCTCGAAGAGTTCGCCAAGCATGGTAAGATCGTGCATGTGGACATCGACCCGTCTGAGCTGCAGAAAAACAAGGAAGCTCACATTCCGATCAATGCGGATCTGAAACACGTTCTGGCCGCATTGAACGAAGCGATTACCGATGATGACCTGCCCCAGGTTGATAACTGGCTGGCCCAGGTCAAAGAGTGGAAAGAAAAGTACCCGCTCAAGTATCCCGAGCTGGGCGATGTGATGTCGCAACAGTATGCGATTCACGAACTCTGGCAGCAGACCAAAGACAAAGATCCTTACATCACCGTAGGCGTTGGTCAGCACCAGATGTGGGCGGCTCAGTTTTACAAGTTCAACAAACCCCGCCACTGGCTCAGCAGTTCAGGACTGGGAACAATGGGCTTCGGTCTGCCCGCAGCGATGGGCGTTCAGGCCCAGTTCCCTGATTCGCTGGTGGTTGACATTGACGGCGATGGTTCGATGCTGATGAACGTCCAGGAAATGGCAACGCTTCACACTGAAAATCTGCCGGTGAAAATCCTGCTGCTGAACAACCAGCACCTGGGAATGGTGGTGCAGTGGGAAGACCGCTTCATGGAAGGTCGTCGTGCTCATACTTACCTGGGTCCCGTGCATCATCCCGAATGGGAGGGCAAAGGTTCCGGTGATCATGGGGAAGTCACATATCCCGACTTCGTGTCAATCGCAAAAGGTTTCGGTCTGAAAGCGAAACAGGTTCGCTCCAAAGCCGAGTACCCGGCTGCCCTGGCGGAGATGCTGGCCTCAGACGAGCCTTACCTGCTGGACGTGATCTGTACTTACCAGGAACACGTGCTGCCGATGATTCCCAGCGGTGGAACCGTAAACGACATCATCACTGAGTAATCGACGGTCACCTGACCTGGCGCAGGAAACGGATTGAAACAAACCCGGTATTGAACAGGAGTAACGTCAATGCTGATTGCTGCGCCACTCGGTCAGGACCCCGGTTATCTTGTGGGCTGGGGAACGCTGTCGTTGATCAATGCCGGGCTCGCTCAGGGTAAAAACCGGAGCGGGCTGGCCTGGTTTCTGATCTCGCTGTTACTGGGCCCCATCGCGACGTTTATCCTGGTCGCTTTCTGCGAGAAGCTGCCCGGGCCTCAATAAAGTGTAAAAAAATCCCCCCTGCGGGCTGGAGAAAAAATCTGACGGGCCGATAAGATAAAGGACTCTGAGAGTCCATTCTGCTTCTTTACGAGGGAATCATGAGTCAGCAGAGACAAATCGGCGTGACCGTCTTACCGGAGTATCTGCAGTACGAGGGAGTCGAAAATGTGCTCGACAATCTCATGCAGCGGGCAGGGGTGACTGCCGTCTCCACCTCGCCTTACGTCATGCAACTGGCCGACGTACAGACCGGAGTCCGCGAGCCCCCTGCGGATGCGGGAGCCGGCCAGGTCCGCCTGCTGGACCGTCCCCTCTGGGAAGGGAAGCGGGAGCTGTGGGTGCGAACATCCCCCAGTTTCGTTCCCGATGAAAGGCTCTATGCAGACTTGCGCTATCAGCCCGCGAGTGCCGATGAACTGACACATCGCGAAGGTCAGGTGGTAGCCCACTTCATTGAAGCGGCCCATGACCGCGGTCTGGAAGTCTATTTCCAGGTGCAGGCTGCGATCCCGCCCGGGTATCGCGTGCAGTTTGGAGGCCCGGTCGAAGAAGATATTCCCCGCCTGCCCGATGGTTCGCTCCCGCGGAAACGCGTCGCGAATAACGGAAGCCTGGCGAGCCCGCACATCATCGAATACCAGCATGCGCTGATTCGCGATCTGTTACAGCATTACCCGGACATCGACGGCATTCGTTTCGACTGGCCCGAGTATCCGCCTTACTTTCTGGATTCGGCGTTCTTCGATTTCAGCGACCATGCACGACGGGCAGCCGACCGCCTCGGCTACCATTTCGAACAGATGCGGGAAGACTCGCTGGCTTTGTATCAGAAGCTCAACGGCGGGCTGACGAACTTCGACCTGGATAACTGGCTCGCCGAAGAAAATCAGGCCGCGAACTTCACGGTCTGGCTCAACGATCATTTTCCCGGGGCATCCGCGATGCTGCTGCTCAAGGCGCAGCTCTCCAAAGAACTGCTGGCGGGTTTCCGCCAAACGATGGACGACGCCGGGAAGCCGAACGTCGAACTCGCGCCCAGCGCGTTTCCACCTCCCTGGTCGATCATTTCGGGGATGAACTATTCGCTGGCAGCGAAATACTGCAATTCGGTCAGCGTCAAACTGTATGGCATGCACTGGTCGATGATTCTCAGATCCTATGGCGATCAACTGCTGGCAGCGAACCCGGGACTCTCGGAAACACTGCTGGTTCGCGCGTTGTTCAAATTCCTGGATATCACCGATGCGGATCCGCCGGAACGACTTTCCGAAGTCTATTATCCCGGCCCTGATGAACCGCATCTCTCCGGACCGCTGGCTCAAGAGCGAAAAATCCTGGCAGCCCGCAAGCTGGCGCGACCAATGCCGATTTACGCGCTCGCGCACGGCTACGGTCCCACGGAAGATTTCCGCGAGCGAATGCAGGCCGCGACTGATATCAGCCCGGATGGCGTCTGGGTCAATCGCTACTGTTACCTGAATGATGACAAGCTGGACATCATCGGGCAGTGTGCCGTGGGTTGTAATACATAAAATTTGAGAGAAAAACTGATCGATCACTCGATCGATATTTAATTCCTCGAGTCATTCAGTAGGATAGCAGTAACCCGCTCTTTCACCGGTTGAACATCCAGGAGGGAACTGCTCATGCTGCACAGCCAGAAAAATCCAAACGAAGACGATCTCGACTCAGTCATCACCCCCGCTTACGGCGGCCGCTACATTCGGGAACCGGTTCCCAAATACCAGATGCCCCAGGCTGGCCTGCCACCCAAAGTCGCGTACAACCTGATTCGCGACGAACTGATTCTGGACGGCAACTCGCGACTGAACCTGGCGACGTTCGTTACGACCTGGATGGAAGACGAAGCCCGGCAGTTGATGTCTGAAACGTTCGATAAGAACATGATCGACAAGGACGAGTATCCGCAGACTGCGGAAATCGAACTCCGCTGCACCAACATGCTGGCCCAGTTATGGAATTCTCCTTCAGAGGAAAACTCGATCGGCTGCTCGACCATCGGTTCCAGTGAAGCGGCGATGCTGGGTGGCATGGCGCTGAAATGGAACTGGCGCAAACGCCGCGAAGCCCAGGGCAAACCCGCAGACAAACCCAACATGGTCATGGGCATCAACGTGCAGGTCTGCTGGGAAAAATTCTGTCGTTACTGGGAAATCGAACCCCGTTTCGTTCCCATGCAAGGGGATCGCTACTGCCTGACCGCGGAAGAAGCCGTCAAGCTGGTCGACGAAAACACTATCGGCGTAGTAGTTATTATGGGGAGTACCTTTGACGGTCGATACGAAAACGTCAAAGAGGTCAACGACGCGCTCACCAAACTCAACGCGGAGACCGGCTGGGACGTGCCGATTCACGTCGATGCAGCTTCCGGCGGATTCGTCGCACCGTTCCTGCAACCCGATCTGGAATGGGACTTCCGCCTGCCGCTGGTAAAATCAATCAATACATCCGGGCACAAGTTCGGCCTGGTGTATCCGGGAGTTGGCTGGGTGTTGTGGCGCAGCCGAGAGGAACTGCCCGAGGAACTGATCTTTCACTGTAACTACCTGGGGGGAGACCTGCCCAACTTTGCGCTGAACTTTTCCCGTCCCGGTAACCAGGTGGTGGCACAGTATTTCAACTTTCTGCGACTGGGGCATGAAGGTTATCGCGAGATTCATCAGACGTCGCAGGATGTGGCAATGTACCTCTCAGCAGGCATCGCGAAGCTGGGTCCGTTCGATCTGATTTCCGACGGCAGCGACATCCCCGTGTTCGCCTTTACAACCAATGAAAAAGCGAACTTCAGCGTGTTTGACATATCCGACAAAGTTCGCGAACGAGGCTGGCTCGTTCCCGCCTATACCTTCCCGAAGAATCGGGAAGATCTGGCGGTACTGCGATGCGTGTGTAAGGAAGGTTTCACCCGCGACATGGCTGACATGCTGCTGGGTGATCTGCAGCATGCCATCGACTACTTTGCTCAGCGTCCAGATCATGAACCGCAAGCCGGTGGTTCCAGTTTCCACCACTGAGCCATCGCGAGTTGTGACTACTATTTCAGATCGAATGTAAATTCATTCGTACCAGCTTTGACGTCAGCCTTGAGTGGACTTTCCTGCAGAGTCCGATACTGTTTGGGAATGTTCGGATACTCTTTTTTAGGGATCGGGTTATCCGGAGTTCCTTCGGGGGGAGTCACGGAGACAGAATAATTTCCCAGCACGACTTCCTGCAGTTCGACCTGCCCGGATTCGTTCAGGGTGCCCATAGCACCTTCGCCTTTGCCGGACATCATCAGCCGCACGTCTCCCTCTGTCACGGGGGAACCGTTGTGGGTAATGGTAATTGTGACTTCGGCTGTTTTTTTACCTTCTTCCGCGCCACCACATCCAGTCAGAGTGGTCACGACAGACAGCAGCATGACAGCCAGGAACGCTTTCGGCATCTCAAAACGCTGTAACATAATTTCAATTGATCCTGTTATATAAACCAGTTTGAGTCAGCAAGAGGAAAGCCCCCGATCCGGATGACCGAGGGCTTTCGAATTGTATCGCGGGTCAGCATTCAAGTCTTCCTGAACGGTTGACTAGAATTCGCCCAGGACCTGGCCATCCTTCTTGGAACAGAGATTTGCCAGGGTTCCGAAATCGAGGTTATCCGAAACAAAGCGGACAGCACCATCAGCCAGCAGCACGTGTGTACCACCGGTATGGTAAGAACCCAGAATGGTGTTCGCACCATAGGTCCGATACGCTTCACTGCCGGCACTGGTATTCCAGAAACTGTTCACAGAATACATGACGGTCGTCGTTCCCGATCCCCAGACGTTAGAACCGTTGGACCAGGAAGTCACTTTAGAGGAAGGACCGATACCACTCCAGCCGCCATAGTAATTCGAACGGCTGTCCTGGTTGTTGACCTGACCGGACTGTTCGCCGACGATGACTGTGTTGGAGGTTCCATCCTTGATATCACGGATGCGGAAGCTTTCATTAGGAGCCAGCAGACCGTTATTACAGAACGTTCCGTTTCCATAACCGGCTCCGGCGGCAGAACAGGTACTGGTCGTTCCGGAGGGATCCGGTGTCGCACCGGCGATCCCGACGTAGTCCATGGTCTGTCCCAGGTCGTAGTTGTTCTTCACGTTCGCACTATCGTTAGCATTGTTCCCATGAGGACTGGAAGGGCAGTTGTAGACAGGAACGCGTAAGGTCTTCAGCACTTCGTTGGAACCTGCGCCGGAACCATAACCGTACGATCCGCCACTGTTCTGCGAAGCGAAGCCACCGACAGTGGTGCTTACTTCAAAGTTCATCTGGTTGTAAGCGGGAGCCTGATCCAGGAAGGGCAGCAGAGGTACACGCCAGTTCGGGCGGTAGTAAGGGCTCTGCTCACCAATAGGGAAGCGCAGATAGGCATCGTGGTAGTTGTGCAATGCCAGCCCGATCTGCTTCAGGTTGTTTTTACACGTACTGCGACGTGCTGCTTCACGTGCCTGCTGCACAGCGGGCAGAAGAAGCGCGATTAAGATAGCAATAATGGCAATCACAACCAATAACTCGATCAGTGTGAAACCACGTTTGCGTACATTGTGCCTGCAAAACATAAAAGTTTCCTTTAGAAATAAATGGAGATATAACTACAAAGACGTAGAGAACAGTTCTTTCATTAAGCATCAAAAACAGATGAGGCAGGACTCATGGGCAGGATCACACGAGTTTCTCAACTCAATTGTGAGGTAGCTGTGGAAGGACATCAGCACTCAAACCTGTGTCAGTCGTTTTTAGACGATCGACGAAGCTCCTGAAACTAACATAAACACTCTGCAATGATAATAAACAAACGATTGACATGTAAAGTAAGCGAATTTTATGCCAAACATCGCCAAGGCTGACTTCCTGCTCAAAATTAGATGTTGAACTATGTCGTCAACCGGCTGACTGTGGAGAACACACTTCGGATCGCTCTAATTTTTACAAGTCGAAATTGATTGAGAAATCACTCTTTAGATTTGATTTCCCCTCGCGGATCGCTCACTATGAATCTAACCCGCAGGAGACGGCGAGAGTGCCCCTTTTATTAATATTTTTTAAATATTCTGCTCAGAAAATAGATCGTATCAATCATTCTTTGCGCAGTAAAATGGCACTCTGATACAAAATCGGCTTGAAACATCATTGGAAAAACCTGTCCCCTGCTACCGAAACATCAAGCATAATCCACACGACTGTCATAAAAGGGAACCACAATGCGCTACACTTCTCTGGTCATTTGTCTGTCTATGTGTTTGACCACGCCTCTTACAGTATCGACCGCTCAGGCAGATGTGGGGGTCTCCGCCCCGGCTCCTGCAGATGCAGAAATCCTGCTGGATGGCAGTCGCGAAATGCTCGACCAGAAATGGACCTACTGGAAAGGTCCCCGCTTCGGTTCCTCGCTTCCCATCAAATGGAAAGTCGTGGAAGACCCGATCGACAAAGGTACGGTTATCCAGTCAGATGATCCGGCTGCAGCCGGGGGAAAATTCGGCGCGGCGGACATTGTCACCAAACAGAAATACGGCGACTTCCGTCTGCATGTTGAATTTCTGGTGATGAAACCAGGTGGTAACAGCGGCGTCTATCTGCAGAATCGCTATGAAATCCAGATTCTGGACGGCGACAAAACCAAACATGGAATGGGAGCCGTGATCAACAAAACCGAGTCTCCCTACCATGCTTACAATGGCACCGGCAAATGGAACGCTTACGACGTCACCTTTCGAGCCGCTCGCTTCAAAGATGGCAAGCTGGTTGAGAAGCCGCTGGTCACGGTCTACTTCAACGGTAAGAAAGTACACGAGAATGTCACGATCGACAAAGTCTGGGGCGGCGCGAATTCCGGCCTGGACGGTGGCAATGACAACGGCTTCGGCATCACCGACCGACCGGGTGGAATCAAGCTGCAGTGCGAAGGACACGACGTTCGTTTTCGAAACGTCTGGATCAAACCACTGGACTTGAAAACTGCCGACACGAACTTCCAGGAGTAACGTGTCTACTTCTTGGGTGGAATGTCATGCTGGTAGAGCAGCTTTCCTTTCTCGTCGTGAAACAGAAAGGAAAGCGTCGCCGGCTGCTCTTTGCCGGCGGGCGTGACCTTCACCTCCAGAAATCCGCCCGAACGCGGATCCTGATAGTAAGGCTGTTTGATTTCCCCCTTGGCATCGGTCGACTTGGGATCGCCGGGCTTGCGGCCCAGGCGAGAGTTTGCATCGACCAGGGCGCCCGAGGAAAACTCTTCGAAACCGCTGGGATCGACCGAGTGATACTGCCAGTGTCGATCGCCACAGACGATGAAGAAATTCTGCTGATCCAGGCCGTTCTCCTTGAGCCACTTGAAGAAATCATCCCGCTCATGACGAAAGCCGCCGATATCACAATGGTTGTCGGTTTTACGGAGATCATCGGGACCGATCATCGGCGTGGGTGAAATCAGCAGTTTATAAGTCGCGTCGCTCTCTTTGAGCGTCTTCTGCAACCAGGCTCTCTGCTCCTTCCCCCAGATCGATTTTTCGGGACCATCTTCCATCGCATTCGGGCTGCGGTACATCCGGTTTTCCGGCAGCCAGATTTGCAGATCTTTGCTCACCCGATGTGTACGATACGTCTTCGCATCCTTGTCCCCCATAGGAGCCACCGGCAGTTGTTCGAGCATCATGTCCCGCCCTTCCTGGGGAGTCGGGTGATGATCGCCTGTATTGTCGCCATCGTCGATACGATAATCGTGGTCGTCAATTTCCCAGTATGTCGGCACCTCCGCGAACAGGTCGCGATAGCGGGGCTGAATGAACTGCTCGTGCCACTTCTGTCGCATTTCAGGAATTGTTTTCGCACGGGGATTGTCGGGAGTGTCGTAGTAGACGTTATCCCCGGTGCCGACGAAGAACAACGGCTTGAGCTTCAGAATTGTCTCCAGTGCCGGATACCCCAGGTGTTTATCGGGACCGGAATACGGCTGCGGAAGATTGGTGTTGTTCTCGATCAGATGCTGTTTTTTATCGATCCGGTCATCGCCATGAAATTTCGCATAATTCATGCCGGTTACTACTACGAACTTTACCGGTTCTGCCAGCGTCGGGCCGGGCAGAGTTTCAAAGTGAGCCACCGGTCCAGCATGTAGATGCTCGGCAGTCTTGCCAATCTCTGTTTTACATTCGTATTTCGTTCCGGGAGCCAGCCCGGTGAAAACAGCCCGGGCGATAAAATCATGATCGGGAACCGCTTCAACTGTCTGGGGATTGTCTTTGATTTCCGCTCCCCCTTTAGCAGCGACGGGGTTCAGGGTAAAGCGGACAACGCCCGACGTCCCTTTCACATCCCGGTCAACCAACTTGTCAGTCTCTGTCAGACGCACTTGCACCAGTGCGCTGTCTGGAGTGAGTTCTCCCACCATAACGCCCATCCCGGCCAGCGGTCCTCCCTTGTGCGCTTCTGCATGCTGATCGCCTGCCTGCTGTTCATCGGGAATCGGAGCCGCTTCCCCCTGCTCGACTACCGGCGCCGGTGTCGTAGGTTTGGATTGTTCACAACCGAAAACAAATAACAGACAGCACAGACAGTAGAATTTCATGTTGAGCACTCCCTTGAAGAACAGTTCTGGATGTGAGAGGAAAATATATTCTATTGCTTAATCGCGCCGGTCCCAACTCAAAACGGCACAGAATTACCGCATTCTGTATTCACCTGTTGTTTTTGGAAAAACAGTTCAGAATCAACTTGCCGTCTCTGAATGTCTTTCTGCACAATGGAAGTCACAACCGATCAACTCCCATGAATCTTTTATATCGAGAAACACACTATGAAAACGCTCAAACTGCTTCCGCTGCTGCTGCTCTGCCTGATCACCTTCTCACAGTCGGCCCTGGCCGAACAGGATGCCAAAGAAGCCTGGCAGAAACTGGTTCGCTCTCCTCGCTTCAATAAGCGACCTGCGTTCCAGTACGTCAAAAACAATCCTCAACTGCCGAATGTCCTGCTCTATGGAGATTCCATTTCCATCGCTTATACCGATGCCACTCGCGAGGCCCTCAAAGGTAAAGCCAACGTCTACCGTCTGTACTGCAACGGAGGCGATTCCTCTTCATTTATTCAGAAGATGAAAACGATGCACGCCACCATGCAAAAAGACGACCTCACCGATCCCTGGAAATTTGACTGGGACGTGATTCACTTCAACGTCGGACTACACGACCTGAAATACATGAATGGCAAAAAACTGGACCGGGTGAACGGCACCCAGGCGATTTCCCCCGCTGACTACGAAAAGAACCTGCGGGCCATCATCGCTTACCTCGAACAGCTGGCCCCCAAAGCCAAACTGATTTTCGCAACGACTACGCCCGTGCCCGAAGGAGAGCCGGGGCGGATCGCCGGTGACGCAGCGAAGTACAACCAGATCGCATTGAAGGTCCTCAAGGACTATCCCGAAATTGCCGTCGATGACCTGTATACTTTCACAAAACCACAGCATGCCCAGTGGTGGACCAAACCGGGCAATGTGCACTTCAATACCGCCGGTGCCACCGCACAGGGGAAAGAGGTGGCCCGGGTCATCGAACAGCAACTCAAACCGAAACAGGATTAAGCAATCCTGCCGGTCTCAAAGGGATCCAGGTGATCTATTGCTGATCCAGGATCTCTTTGATCTCCCCCATCATTTCCTTCGATCGTGTATTCACTGTGTGCATGGCCCGGTCCACCTTGGACTGGGACAGCGCCGGCTTGGCATCGATTTTCAACAGGGCCCGGGTAATCTGTGAAGCGGGTTCATTGTCGATATCGAACAGCCATTCCGACAAACCAATATCGCGGAACATCCAGCGTTTGAGACCGTGGCGGGCACTCGCCAGATGCATGACCGGCGTTCCCATCGACAATGCGATGATACAGGAATGCGGCTCCATAGAGACAACGGCGATCGCCTGGGCATACACGGAAGCGGCTTCATCTACGTTCCAGAAGGGGTCGCGATTGACCACGTAAGGCTTCACATCTTCGGGAAGCTGATCGAGAATCATCTTCTGAGCATGGATAATTTCCTTATCCACTTCAGGCGCCAGCAGCACTTTTTTCTTCGTCGTGCGAACCCAGTCGGTGATGACCGCCCGCAGCTTTTTCGTCCAGAGTTCGTTCTGTGCGATGTCTTCCTTTGTCGGCTGGGTGGGGTTCATCACGGTCCCCTTTGTCGCTTTCAGCTTAGGCGTATTGCTGCGGAGTGTGACGGTGATAAATTCTTTCGGTTTCAAATCGTGAGCTTTGAGCCAGGCATTCGCTTTTTTATCATCACGAACATCGATACCAAAACAGCCATCCGGACCGAAGGCGAGGGAAGGTGAAGTCACGCCGATCTTCCGCAGGTAATAAAACGATTCCACGTCGCGGGTGTAAATGGCAGCCGCCCGGGAGAGCAGTTCGCTCATCTTAGCTTCATCTTCCGGTGCGAAGCCGTCGAAAGACTGTCCATACAGCACCAGCGGTTTATTGGTCGCCGTGCAGGCTTCAATGATGTAAATCGGCGGTGGCCAGAACTGGTTGAAGTGCATACCGGAGTTGTAGAGAAACAGGTCGCTCTCATCGAAGGCTTTCTGCATCTCAGGATTATTGGCTTTACCGCGTGCATTCATTTTCCCCTGCACGATATTCACCTTGGGAAACCGCTGTTTGAGCATCGCGGTGACTTCATCGGTGGTCCGATGCAACCAAAGATTGACTTTCACGTCAGGCAGATACTCTTCCAGGTAACGCAGAGTACCCGGCGTATGTCCAATGTCCCCGATGTTGACCGTCTGCCAGCCGGATCGCATGAAAATGGTTTTCTGTTTTGAATCATTCTCACCAGCTTCCAGTGCGGAAAGGGAAAACAGAGGGAGTGTTGCCAGCAGGATCAGCAGGCTTCGACGAGAGATTAAATCAGCAAAAGTCACGGGTGAGTTTCCTCCGGGCGAGTCAGTACAAAGTCGTTTTTGAGGCTGTCAATCAGACGCAAGTCTTCATCTTAACTGCTGTATAGAGCAGATAAAATCGGCTCCCGATTATTTAAGTTTCTTTTTTTGGGGTTCCGGAACTGTCTGTTATGCAAATACATAAAAAATGACTGGTTATGAATTTGCCCATCTCGGCAGCAATTGGAATCCAGACAAATACTACTGAACTGTTGATAACAAGCCTGCTGTGCGGTATGTTGAATTGATTCCAATCGAAGCGCACCCCAGATTGAAGCGGGAGAACTGAGTGTGTTTGAAATCGAACCATCCAGATTTCTAAAGCAAAGTGCCAGACTGCTGTACTGGTGGCGGTTGAGCAGGATGATGGTCGCTGAAAAGCCTGACCCCCGCGTGTTCAAGACGGCAGAATCCTTTCTGTCGGATACTGCGAAAGAGGCCTACGAAAATCTGCTCAAGCAAGGCAAACCCGTCTGGGGGAGTCTGGTCCAGGCGAATTCCATGATCTTTGAATGGGGCCAGCATAACCTGCCTGCTTCCTATATTTACTCTCCGGAAGACTACTTTGGGGACAACCCGAACCACCTGCTGGAAATTTCCAACCGCATCTTCGCATTAAAAGGAACGCAGACGGGTGATGCCGCCCTGGATGCCCTGGCGAATCGGATTACCGACGAGCGGAAGGACAGTTTTTCCTACCCGGTTCCCTACCAGGTCACCGATGGCCATGAAGTTTACCTGACTTCGGTCATGCTCTTCCGCGAGTCTCTGCCAGAGGGTCGACTGACATCACGTCTGCTGCCTCTACTGGTAGACCCGCCCAACAACGGCCTCGCGCTCCCCTTGCCACTCATGTTCTGGTCGAAGAAAATGATCGGGTATCTGGGACCTGGCATCCGGGGGCAAATCAAAGAGGAAATCTGGAAAACGATCTGGCAGACGGAGGTCAGCCCCCCTGAGTTTCAGCCTGCACTGGGAGGCGATCGAGAGATCCGTGATGATGAGATCGACTGGCTGATTGAAACACCACCTATCAAAATCTCAGCGACAGCGCACCACGTTCTCAGAGATCACCTGCTCAGCGCAGGCCATCTGGCCATCGGCGCCATTTTGGTCTTTAAAGAGGAAGACGAAATCGGACTGTCACTGATGAAGCGGGGCGACAACGAACCCTGTGCGAAATTCATGCTCGAAGATGTAATGTACTGTTTCCCTTCCGGACAGTTTAATGAGCGAGAAGGGGTGAAAATCGATTATCAAAACGGCCCCTTCCAACGGGGGATGATCTTCGAAGAGATCTTCGCGGAAGCCCCGACCTTTCATTGACGCGTGAAAGTGCAACAACTGTTTTTTGAGAGAAGAATGCAACGCAAGCGGGACCGGAATCAGCCAATACCGTATTTTTTCAACTTACTGTAATACGTGCTGCGGGGCATACCCAGCATGCGGGCAGCCTGGGCTTTATTGCCATCACATTCCGCCAGCGCCTGCTTGAGTTGTTCCGGCTCGGAAAGCTGACGATCCGCCTGGCTCTCTGTGCCCGGGAAAGAAATCACCTCCACATCAGATAACGGGATACGTCTCGATGGCTCAGTCCGGACCTGTTTGGTTTCGATAACCCGCACCGGCATCCGTCTGTTCCCACTGACGAGATCTGCAGGCAGATCTTTCAAAGTGATGACTTCTTCTTCTGCCAGCACGACCGCGCGCTCAATTACGTTCTCCAGCTGTCTGATATTACCCGGCCAGTCAGCACGCTCCAGCGCTTCGATGGCATCGGTGTCGATATGTGAAATGCGTTTTCCCAGACGATGTGCGGTGCGTTTCAGGAAGTAGAATGCCAGTTCGAAAATGTCATCCCGTCGTTCGCGAAGCGGAGGCAGAGTGATGCTGATCACATTCAGACGATAGTATAAATCCTCACGGAACAGTCCCTCGGCAATTCGCTGTTCGAGGTTCTGGTGCGTCGCGGTAATCAGCCGCACATCCACGTGCAGTGTTTCCGATCCCCCCACCCGTTCGAAGGCACGCTCCTGCAGAACCCGCAGCAGCTTGACCTGGGTATCGAGTGAAATATCTCCGATTTCATCGAGGAACAGAGTCCCCCCATTCGCCATTTCAAATCGGCCGACACGGTCTTCATGTGCGCCGGTAAATGCGCCTTTTACATGGCCGAACAGTTCACTTTCCAGCAGACTGGGAGACAAAGCCGCACAGTTCACCCGCACCAGCGGCTTCTCGTGACGCGAACTGTTTTCATGAACCGCCTGCGCCAGGAGTTCTTTCCCTGTACCGCTCTCGCCACGAATCAGAACCGTTGATTCCGAATTGGCGACCTTACGCACGGTCTCCATCACCTGCCGGATCGCCGGGCTGTTCCCCTTGATCAACCCTCGCTGCACAGCATGCGGTTCACTCCGCTCGGCAATTTCCTGCGAACTGGTTAATTCCGACTGCAACACAGAGACCAGCCGTCGTTGATCGTCGATCTTTTCTACCTTGATCCGCATCTCTTCATTGAGACGCCTGAGGTCCTGATGAATCTTGGTACTGTGCAGGGCGATGCTGGTGATCTGCCCCATGGCGTTCAGGAACGTCAAGTCCTCCGCAGAATAGGCACTGCCGGCAGTTCGCTGTCCCAGGGCCACGAAACCGGCAAACTCTCCATCCAACTCAAGATTGTAAATGAAGTCGAAGCCTAACAGCCGCAGCAGTTGCTGAGCGGGGGATGCCTCTTTCAACAGACCTGTCGCGACCCGCTGGAAGGCAAGCTCTCCTTCAAGAACTTCCAGCAGTTCCGCATTACAGGGAACCGTCGAAGGAGAATTTTCAATGTGAAACCCGGTTAACAGATCGAACTGTGTATGCTCTGGATTCAACAGGTAGATGGCTGCACTTTTAACCTGGAGCACTTCGCGGCAGGAGGTGAGCATGCGGTCGGCAATCGAACGCTGATCCCCCAGGCGACCGACGGCGCGATTCATGCGCTTCAGCGCTTTATCGAGCTGGTATTTCTGACGGAAGAAACGCCGGTCGATGAGCCGCTGCACACGATCACGCGACCAGAGCAACAGTGAGATCGCAAACAGCATTACCAGAAAGACGGAGATCGCCTGATTGGTGCTCGGCGTACGATTCAGCTGCGTACCATAAAGCGACCCCAGTGAAATCACGGTCGCATACAGAATCGAGATGCCCGCACTGACGACGTAGAACAGCATCCCGCGGCTGATGATCTGATCGATCAGCATCAACCGGTAGCGAATGATGCCCACAACGAATGCAGCCATGAAGGAGACACTGGCCAGGAACATCGGGATCCCAGCCCCCCCCAAGGCGAACTGGGTCCGGTTAAATTCCGCCAGATAAAGTGAGTACCCCACGGGAATAATCGAAATCAAACCTGCTAAGGCAATCCACTTCAGTTGATTCCGCTCATAAGGGTTCTGGCTTTTGAAGTAATTATTGAGCAGCGCGCCCAGTGTCATCAGATAATAGATACCAGCCACACTGATATAACTGTAAACAGCCCAGCGCAGGACCGAAACCACCTGAAACACGAGCGGGGAATAATCCTGATTGGCCAGTTCCACGGAACCATCGCTGATGTGTGAAGTCAGACGCAGATAAATCAGACAGGCCAGGATCAGGGTGCAGGTCGCGACGGGCACAGAATAAATGGCACGCAGCAGACCAATGGGATATTGGGACAACCAGGGGATCGATCGTGGATACGTAATAAAGAAGTGGAGCGTTATCGCAGGTACCAGAACGGCCGCCAGGACAAACGGAATATTCAGCGCCAGGGCACCGGCGATAATCCACCAGTTATAACCACCGATAAAAGCGACGAGGGTGATGATCCCCATCACAAAGAAGATTCGTGTAGTCCGGTCGAAGGGTCGCATCCAGTAGGCAAAAGCCCCGATCGCCAGAATGATTAGTTCCAGCGAAAACCAGAGCAATGAAATCGCGACATCACCCGACGGAATCGCCTGAATCTGAACCCATGCCGACTTCAGTGTATAGGTCGGTGGACCATCGGCGTTATCAGTCCGGCTATAAAACTCGACATTGATAAACCGGTTGCCCTCCATCTCCACCATATAGGGCACATCATGTTCCGTGGGATCGGCCTGCGGACGAAGATGACCGCCGGGGGGGAGCTTCATGTCGCGCAGCTTGCTGAGAACCTGAGAGAAGTCGAGGAACGTCCGAATCGGATACTCGCCGATCTTCGTGAGAATGTCACCCGGTTTCGGAGGCGAAAAGGCCCCTTCCTTCTTGATGCTGGGAGTCGCCTTGATTTCGATCCCGTCAGGTCCCTCTTCCCCTGTCTCAGACTGGACGCTATCCAGCATCGCCCGCAGACGCAGGTCTGGGCTGGTTGTAACGAAGCCTAATACGATCACACTATAAACGACAGCCAGAATACCGCCGGTGAAGAGAATCGCGCGTTCTTTGAATCCATGCTTTTTCATTTTGAGCGATTTCCAACAAGGGTGCGCCGGTCAGACATCAATGTCGATACATGTGTCGAACCAGTTTTTAGCGCCGAAATGTTCGGCGCTGAATGAAATCTGCTGACAACAATAGAGCATTTCGGCGCCGAAATTTCAAGTCTGGGTGTCGAAACCTGATAAAATAGAGGTTTTACAATCCCTCATCCCACTCAAAATAGACAAAAATGAAGCGCCATCCAAGAATTCACTCCAGTTTTCGTACTTTTTTGACGGTATTTTCGATATTCCTCTAATACAGCGTACTTTTGGCATGTCATCTGCAATAAAGATTATTCAGAAAGTTGTTCGGCAACCGTGAAACGGAGTTTCTGGTTCTTCTGAACCCGGTTTTGCCTTCAGCTTTCTGAACCCAGCCTGGCCCTTAAGAAGGAATCTGGTCTGGACGGACATTATCCAGAAGGTCCCCCTGATTTGCGAGTTCTGACCCAGCAAGCTCATCAGTTTCTGTGAAGTGTATAATCTACGATATCCCGTCCACAATTCACCGCCTTCTTAAGGGCTTTCTTTATGCGCCGCGCAACACTCCCATCGGCGTTTATTTTCCCGATCAGGCAAACTGCCCCAGATACACATTAGTATCGTATTCAAACCGCACCCTGCCCGCTGTCTGATGATCTTCGAAGATTACATTCAGCTGATGCAGCATTTCGTCGTACCCGGCATCTCCCTGATTGGGACAGTAAGACGATGAAAGCACTCGCCCCGTCAACGCAGGCAGATCGAAAATCTGTTCATTCTGAAATGTAAATTTGCTGAATGAGTCCGGAGCAAAAAAGTGGGCGAAATCATCGTCCGTAATCCGGGTGTGATTCACATCCTGGTAATCGGTGGCATACTCGAGCAGCAAAGCTTCGTAAGCCCGCAGAAAGGGCGTTGTATCAGTTCTGCGTTCATTCCAGATCAGAGCTCCCCAGCCTCCCGGCTTCAGAATCCGCTGGAACTCCTGCCTGGCGCGCGACTGATCAAACCAGTGAAAGGCCTGACCTGCGACGACAATGTCAAACTTTCCTGTCGGCAGACTGGTCTCTTCTGCCGTTCCATTAATACTGTGAAAGTTCTGATAAGTCCCGAGCAGTCGTTCCGCCGCCGACCGCATCTCGGCATTCGGCTCCACACCATAAACGGTATTATGGTGCTCCAGGAAAAGTTGAGAGGAAATCCCTGTACCGGATCCGATGTCGGCAATCAGAGATTCGGACGTAAGACCGCAGTGTGTCTTCAAGCAGTCCAGAACCGCTTCGGGGTAACTCGGTCGGTATTTAACATAATTATCAACGCGATCAGAGAAGCGACTGGTACTGTCTTTCATGATACAGGCTCCGGCACTCGACAGGCTTTGTCTCTACATTGCTTTCACAACTGGTCATCAAGCTGACATACCTGATTATACCCGAACCCAATTCCGTCACAGACTGGCAGATCTGACTTTTTTGATTTCCGGCGGCTCTTTGTCAAATGCCCAGTACTGGTGCCCCTGGAATTCCCTGGAGACCAGCCATTTGCGCTGGGTTGCGGAACTGTTCTGCTTCAACACAGCAAACAGATCGCTCAAGACGGCCCGATTACTGCCATAATAAGAATGGCTCATGAAACTGGTGTCGACCGCGGACACATCAATGGTCTCGACGCCTTTCATAATTAAAGGCTCTCGGGAGTCACCTGCCCTGCGTTCCTGATTGACTGCTTCTGAAGCCACCAGCGCCACATCCCCCGACCCGGAATAGAGGGTGACACGCCCAGACTGTTCAATAATCGCGGGTGCCAGCTTTCGGAATTCGCTCACGCCCACATCGGGTGCCGCCAGCACTACATTCTGGAAGGGCTTGGTTTCCGCAAAATTATCGGGCAGGCGATTCATGGCCCGCATCACAACACGGTTCCCCATGCTGTGCACTACAATATTGATTTTTGTTCCCTGGGGGACTGATTTAACCATTGTTTCCAGGAACTGTGCCATCGGCTCTACACTGGCCTGGGCAACCTGACCATCCAGCAGATACTTCTCGACGCCACCCTGCGAAGGCCAGCTGTAACAGACCACTGCTCCATTAAAGGGCAGTTCATTAGCAATTTGTGCCGCCCGCTGCACCGCGCTTGGGAAATTGACATTAAACCCGTGTACGAACAACAGCACATCTTTCTGAGGAGACTTAGCAATCAGCGTGTTCAATTCCTCAAAGAAGTTCACCTCGGGGACCGCGGAGAGACTGTTGATCTCAACCTGTCCATCCGGTGCCGGCGATCCCTGCCAGATGGTCTGGATCACTTTTGATTTCAGATCGCTGTGATTCTTACGTGAAATCTGCACCTCACTGGATCCATACTGCAGACTCCGGTCAAATTCATTGGCGTAGCCGATCTTTCCCTCTGGATTCCGTTCCTGGGACCGGTTCGTCGCATACAGAACTTTCCAGTTGGTGTATTCATCGGTCTGCCGGGCCGCAACCGGATCTTTGAGAGACTCTGCATACGAGTCTACCAGCTGTTGTGAGAGCGCACCGGTCACTTTGCCTGTGTAAACCAGATCCATTTTGGATTTCATGGTCGCACAGGAGAGACAAAGACACGCGCATAGACAGAAACAGGCTCCGGAACGGAGTAGTGGGGTTTTCATTTCGGAGATCTCCGAAAGGGAAGGGAGGTTTGAGAGAGAGGCGGGGAGCTTAGCGAATTTCCTCAATCAGGTGAACCCCAAAACACCTGTCCACATAACTGCCCCCAATTAGGCTCAAAACTCCTTAACCTGGCAGCTCATCACCGGCCAGAGCAAGGGCGAAATTAATCGCATTAAACAGCGCATGCATAAACACATTGGCAATGTAACTTCGTCGGTAGTAATAGAGTACCCCCAGCAGAAACGCGAGCGGAAACAGAGGAATCGAGTCCGGAAACCCATGCACCAGGCTGAAAATCAGTGAGCTGACGATGATCGCCCGCAACGGACTCAGAAAGCCCTCCAGCCAGCTCTGTAACAGTACACGATAGAGGAGTTCTTCAAACAGGGGGGCCACCACGATCGCTGACAGAAAAACCCAGCCAATCGTGACCACACCCGGAGCGGACCGCAATAACTGTAACAGTGGGTGCAGTGTTTCCTCCGAACGGAAAGGATGTGTGGCCACCAGCAGCAGAATCACGGGCAGCGGGGCCAGCAGAAACCCAAGTGCACCGTCCCGCAGCTGCGTGGGGATCTGATCCAGCCGAAATCCGAGTTGCCCCAACGACTTCCAACTGACCATCGTCAGAATCAGCAGCAGGATTCCCGTCAGTGCGAGTAAAATCAAACAGGACTGGATGATCTGGTTCAGCTCCAGCGGCGCAGGCGGTGGTGGGTTCAGCGATGCAACCACCTGATAGCAAATCCAGAGCAACGCCAGCAGAACAGGTGGCGACAACTCGGATGTGGTCCGCTCGGGATTCAACTCGAACACCGGCGTCAGACTTTGCGCTTTAATAATGAGAAACCAATAACGGATGCTCACCAGGGTCAGCAGCAAGAGTAAAAATTGTAACACGATGGGAACCAACGGGGAGCTCCTGGTTCGCTGGAATTCAATGACATCAGGGGAGTTATGAGACCATCGTGGTGATCCCCGATCGGAATTACAAGTGGAATCATGATCGCTTTCCTCGACTCTGTGGTACTTCCGCGTCCGGGGAGTTATGCTACGGAGACAGAATCGACAATCAGTGCCCCTGCAACCATAGGTAGCCAGATAAATCCGTGAGTAACATTCTCGAAGAAATCATTCAACACAAACAGGGCGAAGTCAGCCAGGCTAAAATTCGCGTGCCCGCTGCAGCGCTGGTCGATCAGCTGTCGACGGCCCCTCCCATACGTGATTTTGTCGCATCCCTCCGAAACCACGGCTCTGTGGGAATGATCGCTGAGGTAAAAAAAGCCTCTCCCTCTGCCGGAATCATTCGGGATGATTTTCATCCGGTTGAAATTGCACAGACCTATGAACGGTTCGGAGCAGCCTGTCTGAGTGTCTTGACCGACGAGAACTATTTCCAGGGGCACCTCGATTACCTCAAGGCGGTTCGTGCTGCCGTCACGATTCCCGTCATGCGAAAAGAGTTCATCATCGATCGCTACCAGATCCTGGAAGCGCGCGTCGCAGGCGCGGATTGCGTCCTCTTGATCGCCGAGTGCCTGGATGATACACAGCTGCATGATCTGTATGGCTATGCTCTGGAACTGGGTATGCAGGCTCTGGTCGAAATCTATGAGCCCGATAACCTCGATCGGGTCCTGAAACTCAACCCACCCATGCTGGGGATCAACAACCGCAACCTGAAAACATTCGTCACCAGCCTGGATCACTCCATTGAACTCAGCCCCCGTCTGCCGGAAGACTGCCTGCTGATCAGTGAGAGTGGCATTCGGAACCGCGACGACGTCCTGCGACTGCAGGAGGCCGGCGTGCGAGGCATTCTGGTAGGCGAAACACTCATGCGCTCACCGGAAATTGGCGACAAAGTCTGCGAACTGCTGGGGCGCTCAGCTTCCTGACGCATCGAATTTTCAATCAACGTCAACCTGTTCACATAGCATAGAAGGATCAGCGATGTCAGATACCGAACAACAAGTGGAACACGTCATGGTCGTCCCCACACTCCTTTTCCACGAGGTCGGTCATTTTCAGGGATTCAACGATCAGGTCGAACCGTATATGAAAACCCTCTTCGACCCGAATTACATCAGCTTTCGCCCCCGCGACACGGTTGAGGAAGATCCCAGCTTCAAACAGCTGATTCCCTACTGCATTTTCCGGCACGAAGGGAAGATCTTCTACTATACCCGTGGCTCCAAAGGGGGAGAATCGCGTCTGCACAGCAAGCGGTCGATTGGCATCGGCGGTCATATTTCACTCGAAGACGACGCCAAAGCCGGTTCCACCTACCGCGAGGGGATGCAGCGGGAACTGGACGAAGAAGTCTCCATGGATACCGCCTTCACGGAACACTGTGTCGGACTGATTAATGACGACGAAACCGAGGTCGGAAAGGTCCACTTGGGAATAGTTCACATTTTTGACCTGGAGTTGCCCAAAGTTCTACCCCGTGAAGAGTCGATTATAGAGACAGGGTTTGACTCACCGGAAAAACTGTTACAAGAGTTAGATCAGTTCGAAACATGGTCACAGATCTGCCTCAAAGGCCTATTTGATCTAAATTAACTCAATTCGGCAGAATCTGCCGCTGAGAGCCATGCTTCCGACCCAGGGATGACGAAATCATCCCTGACTGTCTCAGGCAACGCCAGACAGTCGCCGGTCAGCCTGCAGATGGAACGCAGGTAGACAAGCGTAAACACAAGAGCAATGAAGTGACAAAGGAGTGTCTTCAAAATGAAAATCACGTTACGCGGATGGATCGTCGTGGGCTGTTTTCTGGCTGTGTTATCGGCCATGGCAATTCTGGGTGTGGGTGCTCACGCGCAGCAACCTGCTGCCTCTAGTGCACCCGATGAAAAAGCCAGCGGAGAAAAGCTCCCCGGCCAGATCTCAGAAGATCAGCTGGGCAACCTGCTGAAAGCCATGGGTCTGCAAGTTACCAAAACCAAGAAACGCTACGACTTTCAGTTCAAAGCCAATCAGAACAAAGAAGAATGGGAACTCTCCATGTCTGCTGTTCTGAGTGAAAATGGCGAATGGGTCTGGGTCATGGCCTGGCTGGATCCGCTGCCCCGCAGTGCTGCCGATGTTCCCCGGACCGCCATGTTGCGTCTGCTGTCTGACAACGACCGCATGGGCAACGGCAAATTCTTTGCTTACATCTCCAGCAACCGTCGGTTTGTTCTGCAGCGGGTAATCCCCAACCAGCACATGACCACCAAAAAATTCCATGAAATTCTGAGCGACCTGGGCAGCAGCGTCGTGCAGTACTATCCTCACTGGTCAACTGACAACTGGAAGCGTTCCAGCACGCCAGAACCACAGGGTACCGCACAGAAACCCGCCGCACAGCCTACACAGTCGGCTTCAGGGGTTTCTAAATTCAACGCAACCCGTCAGAACTAATCATTCTGCATCAGCTGTCATTCAGGTTGATTCAATTTTGAAGATCCGCAGCAATCCTTGTCACACTGTCCGTGACAAGGATTGTTTTTGTTCGGACCGATTTCCGATCGCGCGCTGCGACACTGCTTGATCGGATTGAGTTTGACCTGTTAAACTTTCTCTGCAGTGATATTTTCTGATAGTGAAAGAACAGTCCATGCGCGTGATTCGCTTTGAGCAATTTGGAGAACCGGCTGACGTCCTGAAAGTCTGTGAGTCGGAAGAACCGGTTGCCCGAGCGGGAGAAGTACTGGTCCGCATGCTGGCCAGTCCCGTCAATCCCTCTGACCTGCTCAACATCAGAGGCGGCTATTCCACGCGCCCTGCCCTGCCCGCTGTGCCGGGCTTTGAAGGAGTCGGCATCGTAGAGGCCAGCGGCGGTGGCTTACGGGGAAGTATCCTCAAAGGCAAGCGGGTCGTTGTCCTGAATCGCCAGACAGGAAACTGGGCGGACAAGGTGGCCGTTTCTAGCCAGTTCGTGATTCCTGTCTCCGGGAAACTGACTGTAGACCAGGCGGCGACTTTTTTTGTCAATCCGGCCACCGCCTATGTCCTGGTCAAACAGGTACTCAAGATTCCTGCAGGAGAGTGGCTGATCCAGACGGCAGCCGCATCCGCAGTCGGCAGAATGATCATTCGACTCGGACAGCTCGAAGGATTCAAAACACTCAACGTGGTTCGTCGCCAGGAACAGGCTGCGGAATTAAAAGCACTGGGAGCGCAACATGTCATTGTGTTTAATTCGGCACACGATGATGAGCGGATTCTAATAGACCAGATCAGAAAACTGACCGGGAAACAGAATCTCCGTTATGCCATTGATCCAGTGGGAGGCAAAACCGCTTCAGCCCTGGTCAAAGTTCTGGGTGAACGTTCCCGACTGATTGTCTTCGGCTCACTGGACGACGCGCCGTTAAACTTCTTCTCGCGTGACCTGATTCGTACGGGAGCCAGTATCGAAGGATTCTGGCTCGCACGACATATGGAGCGTCTTTCGCTCCCCGCTAAGATCAGGCTTGTCTCAAAATTGACCGGATTGATCCGACAGGGAGTCCTGTCCACCGAAATCAGTGCCCGCTATCCTCTGGATCAAATCGTAGAAGCCGTTGGGGAAGCCGAACGTCAGGGGACTTCTGGAAAAGTTCTGCTCACAATGCCCGCCGCCGATGGAAGTACTCCACATGATTGATCTCAGTCCGCATGCTCAATGATCTTCTTTTTTTAGCACTTGGGTTTGAGCTCATTCTGCTGTGCAACAGCGGTTTGACGCTCGCGCAAATACCTCAGCTCAACCGCCCTCTGGCTGCACAGTTGATGCTGAAATCATCGTTGCCTTTAACGCTGATACTGCTCTCGGGCATCCTCCTGTTGATCGCAGTGGTTGACTCCACGCGACTCACAGACATCCATAGCTACCTGAATACAATCTCTCCCAGAACGGGCGCGTCAGGCAATCACTCACTGCCAGCACTGGGAATTCTGTTGACGTTACTCGGCTGTGTCTTCCGCATGGGAGCGATTCCGATTCACTTTCGACAACAGGAACTCAGAGCCGAAATTCCCTGCTGGATTTCCACCACAACCTTACTGATCCCCCTCACCGCGGGCCTCAGTTTTCTGATCTTGATCGGTTCACAAATCGGCGTTGTTGAGTCTGCTTTGCTGGAACAGATTTTTTACTATTGTGCCCTGATCACACTGATCGTCTCTTCCGGGCTCCTGCTCGTCGAAAAACAATTGCGAGGTTTATTCGACCTGCTTCTCATCCAGACCACAGGCGTCTTTCTGGCTCTGTTGTCTGCTGTCTGCTGGAGGTGGAGACATGCTTCAGAGAATCCGGAGTCAGGCTCGATTCTGCAGGCGATCCAGGAATATGCACCAGAGCTCTTGTTCTCTTATCTCACTCTGGCAGGTCTGGCATTTCTGATTGATGCACTCGCACAGCAGGGCACAAAGATTCGCACGCCAGAACAATTGAGGGGGCTGTTTGCCGATCAGCGTCTGGCCGGTATCGCTGCGGTACTGCTGCTGCTAACCCTGGCCGGATTTCCTGCGCTGGCGGTGTTCCGACTGAAATGGCAGACCTTGATCTTGCTGCTCGAAATCCATCAGCCCTCTATGACAGGCACAATGGCCACTCTGCATGTCGGCTATCTGGGACTGGCGGTCGTTGTTGCCATCTCTTCCGCGTTGTCTGCCTTTGTCTGTATCAGGTTACTGATCCAGGTCTGTCTGGCGCAGCCGCTGACGAGGCACAGACAGCGGTCACATCGTGGCATGCTCATCGCCTGCTATTGTTGTCTCATTGGGTCTTTAATCTTCAGCGTGAAGGTAATGCTGAATATTCAGGGGGGATAACAGACGATAAAGATGTCTGTTTAATTAAAGATGTCTGTTTAATTGTTGTCCGAGTCAACTTTGTAGACAAAGACATGTCCACAGTGAGGACACTCGACAGAACAACCCAGACGCCGGGACTGAAATTCCATTGATGTCAGTCTGCCCGATTCGTTCATTCCATATTTGAATTCAATTTTCTGGTCGCAGTCCGGGCAGACCACTTCCGTTTCCTTTGGCTCCATTTGCTCGCTTTCCAGGGTTCAACATCTGATTTAAAGGAGCAATCTATTTTTGCCCGGTGAGCATGTCAAAACGAACGATGCAGCTGAGATCAAATAATTGCCCAGATCAGGCGAAAGCCTCCTTATGAATCAGGAGTCGCGGATGCAATGGGATTTTTGTCCAGATGTTTTGACGCTTCAAAGATAGGACAAACTTGTACAAAAACAGCGGGGCGGCAGTTCCATGCAGGCAACCCCGTCCATCTCCATCTCTGTCCCTGAACGGGCTAGACGAAACTGCCGCCACCTGTATTCTGTGTATTGTTCAAGTCTGATTCATGAAATGATTCTAAATCAGGGGTGTGACAACTGTTTGGCACACCATGGCATATTTTCAAGAATAAATCAAGAATCATCTTTCGTCCTCAGAAGTCATTTCAGGGATTCGCCTCAGATGCTCCCGATAATCGATTCGCCGCAGACACACTTCGTTTCTTATGCCAAGCTGGAATGATTTGATCAGGCAGGGTAAGCTGAACGACGTGTATTTTTCCCCGTCAGAATATTACAAATCAACGCAAAGGTGTGCCGTGCGAGTCGTTACTTTAGGTGAGGTCATGTTGAGGTTGGCGCCTCAAAATCATTTGCGGGTCAGGCAGTCCATCCCCGGCCTTCTGGAATCAACCTTTGGTGGCGGTGAACTGAATGTCGCCATCTCCGTCGCTTTCCAGGGAGGGACATCTGCTTTTGCCACCACCTCCCCGGACAATCCAATTACGGATGCCCTCGTACAGGAGATGCAGAAACTGGGCGTCGATTCCAGCCTGATCCACCGGACGTCTCAAGGGCGGTTCGGGATCTACTTTGTGGAAACGGGAGCCAACCAGCGTGGAGGCACTGTCACCTATGATCGTGAATTCAGCTCCATTGCCCAGGCTACAGAAGAAACATTTGACTGGGACCGGGTCTTTGAAGGAGCAACCTGGTTTCATATCACTGGAATTACACCCGCCATCAGTGAATCAGCGGCTCGTCTCACTGAAAGAGCCTTACAGGAAGCCCGCAAACGGAACATCACCGTCTCCTGTGATCTCAACTTTCGCAAAAAACTCTGGAACTGGAAACCAGGTGTGGCCCCGGCTGAACTGGCCAGGACCACTATGCAGTCGCTGGCTCCCTTGATTGATGTGATCATCGCGAATGAAGAAGACGCAGATCTCTCGCTGGGGATCAGGGCTCCGGAAACCGATGTGGAATCCGGCTCACTCAACATCGAAGGTTATATTGCCGTTGCGAAAGAGATCACGACTCAATACCCCAATGTCAAACAGGTCGCGATTACTCTGCGGGAAAGTATCTCTGCCAGCCACAATAACTGGGGAGCCATGCTCTACGATCAAAGTCAACAGCGGGCTGAGTTTGCTCCCTGTGATACAGAGGGAAATTATTCCAGCTATGAGATCCGAAATATTGTCGATCGCGTCGGAGCCGGCGACTCATTCGCGGGTGCACTGATCTTTGCGTTGAACACACCGGAACTGTCTGCACCGGAAACCGCCATTCGCTATGCAGTCGCCGCGAGTTGCCTGAAACACAGCATTCAAGGTGATTTTAATTATTCGACACGATCGGAAATTGAAGCCTTAATGCGCGGCGGTGGATCGGGACGCGTACAGCGTTAAGGGCCTGATTTATAAACTCGAAGGTTACAGAGGAGGCGGACAGCATGAACCGCAGTTCGGGACGCCGCACACGTCTGGAGACTCGCCTGAACGCGCTCCAGACTCCTCTGTTTCTAATCGACGCGACTCGGGTCATCCTGTTCTTCAATCAGGGCTGTGAGCGCATTATTGAGTGGCCAGCAGAAGAAATACTGGGACAGACCTGTGATTATGCAGTCGATACAGATCCAGAAGAGTGTGAGTCCGTCTGCAATCTGCTCTGTCCCCCTCCCGAAGTGTTTGAAGGGACGCGAAGTGAAGTACCCCGCTACCTGCTGACCCGCAGTGGTAAAACCATTCCCTGCGTGATTCGCTACACTCCGCTGCTGGATGATCAGAACCGAACTCGCCTGGTTCTGGGCACGATCGATCCTATCGATGAACCTCACAAACTCCGTTCTGCAACCGCCTCCCAACAGCTGCATGCTGAACTGGCCGCGCTGCGCCTGTCGCTCCGAAATCGCTTTCGCTTTTCCACAGTCATAGCCAGAAATCCCGCAATGCAGCGCGTGCTGCGACAACTCGAACTCGCTTCCCATACCAGAGAGCCCGTTCATTTCCAGGGAGAAGTCGGAACCGGTAAAGAACATCTGGCCCGTGCCCTGCACTTCGAAAGTGAGCAGCGCCGTAAAATCTTTGTTCCCTTAAACTGCAAAAAGCTGCCTCCCCGCGAACTGAAACAGACCGTTAAGAAAGTCTTCGAAAAGGATCTGGATGAATCCATGCCCCTCGAACCGGGGGTGCTTTTCCTGGATGAAGTCAATTATCTCTCGCGCGATATCCAGGAAATTATCCTTGAGAACTTTCAGACGAAATCCCAGGCTCAGACAGTCCGCCTGATGACAGCCTGTTCCACTCCCCTGAATGAACTTTTCGAACAGGAACAACTGCTCCCCGAGTTTTTCTTTCTGATCAGCACATTGCAGATTCAAGTACCTGCCCTCCGGGAACGGAGAGAAGATCTCGATCTGCTGGCGCAGCATTTTCTGGAAAATGAAAATCGCTACCAGCAGAAACAGGTCAGTGGATTTGCACCGGGAGTACTTTCACTGTTCCACGACTACTTCTGGCCTGCCAACCTGGACGAACTGGCACAGGTAATTCAGTCAGCCTTTCAGTCGACGCCGGAAACCCTGATCACCCGGGACTCACTTCCCCTGCGCCTGTTGACGGGGATGGATGCCCGCTCGCTGGGACCGGCCCTGCCTCCTCTCATCAAACCGCTGGAACAGACTCTGCAGGAAGTAGAGAAAGATCAGATCCAACAGGCACTCGAGCAGACAAAACACAACCGTACGGATGCTGCCCGCTTGCTCGGTTTGACCAGGGCAAAACTGTACCGACGCATCGAAGCACTCGGAATCCCCCTCGATCCTGACGCTTGAGTTCCTGTCCGACGCGAAATTCGTTTAAAACAGGCAAACTGCACAAAGTAGCTACCAGCTATTCTGAAATCACGCCTCCTGCAGAAATTGGGATTTGCGCAGATGCGAACATCATTACAATTCGCTCAGCCACTACCCGCCTGGTCAAGATCCTGCAGGAGAAATCGATTGAAAATCAAGAGTCCGGCTCTATTGAGTCTCGTTAATAATCTGGTCGTCCTAATGTTACGTCTGATTTTTAAAACGACGCGTTTGGATTTTGTTGACGACAGCCTGGAACGCTGTCCCTTTGCTGATACGGGGTCGGAACGTTTCCTGTACAGCGTCTGGCACGATTCAGTCATTCCACCTCTTTTTGGAGCCCGTGGTCATCAGTCGGTCGCCTTAATCAGCCAGCATCGGGATGCAGATACGATCAAAGCCATGCTCAAAGCGGCAGGGATGGGTGTCATTAGAGGATCGACTTCACGGGGTGGTGCCTCTGCTATCAAGAAGTTACTCACAGAGGCAGAAGGAAACCATATCGTCATCACCCCCGACGGCCCCCGCGGCCCGCATCATAAAATGAAAGCAGGGATCGTTTTCCTGGCATCCCATTCCGGACGACCAGTGGTTCCCACAGCATTCACAGCTTCCCGGTACTGGGAATTAAAGGGCAGCTGGACCAATATCCTGATCCCTAAACCATTCAGTACAGTCTACTACATGATCGGACACCCGATCTACATCCCGGAAAACCTGTCCCGCGAGGAACTGAAATACTATACAGAACTCGTGCAGGAAAAAATGGATGATCTCGAGCGCAAGTCTAAGCTGGTGCAAACAGAAAAGGTCTCCCTGGCAGACGAATCCACGCCCCTGAAGAAAGCTGCCTGAACCAGGTATAATGAGAAGCTGGGCAAAGTTTTTTGCCCTTTTCTGCCGGTTTCAAAGTGACAAAATTGCATTCGCTCACCCCAGCGGTATAACATGTCGAATTGCTCCGGGCGATCTTAAGTCGGGCGATCTCAAGTCGCATAACGCGCCCATTCGATTTCGGTTATTGATCTATGTCACTCAAAGTTACCAACATTCGTCTCCCCGTCGAGATTCCCGAGGAAGAACTGGCTCACGAGCTGGCTCTGAAACTCGGAGTCGGCGACGATGACCTGCAGAGTTTTCGGATTCTGAGAAAGAGTCTGGATGCCCGCTCGCGCCATGACCTGTGCTTTGTGTATTCTGCTGAGGTCAATGTCGCCGACGAAGCAAGCCTGCTGAAACACCTCCGCGAAGATCTTTCCGTCCAGTCATTTACCGAAAGCACTTTTTTCGACCCGGAGAATGGATCGACTCCCCTGGAAGAGCGGCCTGTCGTCGTCGGCTCAGGTCCGGCAGGACTCCTGGCAGGTTACTATCTGGCGTGTAAGGGATATCGACCGCTGATCATTGAACGCGGGTTTCCCGTGAAAGAGCGCGTCCCCGAAATCAGACGATTCGATAAGGGAGCCGACTTCCATCACGAAAACAACTACCTCTTCGGTGAAGGAGGCGCGGGCTGTTTCAGTGATGGCAAGCTGACCTGCCGTTTGACTGGACCAGACGTGCAATGGGTTCTGGAGCGATTTGTCGAGTGTGGTGCGCGGCCCTCAATTGTCTACGAACATCGCCCCCACCTGGGCAGCAACAAGCTTCCCATGATCTGTCGAAACTTCCGCCGCAAGATCGACGCCCTGGGAGGCGAGTTCCGTTTTGAATGTCGGTTGGAAGACATTGACGTCAAGGATGGTCAGGTGCAGGGCATCATGACCTCTTCCGGGTACATCAAAACCGGACAGGTCATTCTCGGCATCGGCCACAGTGCCCGCGACACATACCAGATGCTCTATGATCTGGGCGTTCCCCTGTTCCGTAAAGCGTTTCAACTGGGCCTGCGCATCGAACAGCCGCAGGAACAGGTCAATGAGCACAAGTACGGTCGAGACGAATATCTGTCTCTCCTGGGCGCGGCCGACTATACCATGATCACGAAAGGCAAACGTGATCTGTATACCTTCTGCATGTGCGCCGGGGGAATTGTGATGCCCAGTGTTTCGGAACCGGGTATGTTCTGCACCAACGGCATGAGCAATTCACGGCATGACACCGGGTTTGCCAACAGTGGGATCATGACCACGATTTATCCGGAAGAATTCGGTAGCGAACATCCCCTGGCGGGCGTCGAATTGCAGCGAAAGTATGAAGCGGCCGCTTATCAGATTGGACAGCAAAACTACTACTGTCCGATTCAGCGCGCTGAAGATTTTCTCAATCACAAACAGACTGATGCCAGCTTTGAATACGCGGGTACCTATCGTCGCGGCGTTGTCCCCACCGACCTGCATCAGGTGCTGCCTCCGCTGGTACTTAACCAGATTGAGAACGGACTGCCTGTGATGGATAAAAAATGGCGCGGTCTGTTTCTGAAAAATGCGGTGCTGGTTGGCCCCGAGATGCGCGGCAGTTCGCCCGTTCGCATTGACCGCGATCGCGACACCTGTCAGGCACCAGGATTCAAAGGGCTCTATCCCGTAGGAGAAGGGGCCGGCTATGCAGGGGGCATCGTCTCAGCCGCCGTTGATGGTTTACTAAGTGCCCGCAAACTGGTTGAGGAGTTCTCGCCTCTCACCGCGCCCGTCAACTGAAGTGTTTCAGCTCCCGTCGATAATCCCTTCAATCGAATTTTCGATGGCTTCCAGGTATTCATCCAGTTTTGTGAACAGCTCCTGGGTAAACTGGTCGCTCTTCAGCAAATCAGCAGCCTGATTACGCACACTGATATCTTCTACCCGACGTTTTTCCACGCCTTCCGGTAGCACACGAACCATACGGATTAATTGCTGATTTTTCGGGAGGAACCCCAGCTCCAGATGATCTGCGAGTTCTGCTGTCAGACGTTCCGTATTGGAAAACATCTCCCGCAAGGTGAGTTGGCTCAGGTCGCGCTTCACAATTCCCATCTCCCTTCCAAAGATCAAAGAATACTGATATTAGACAGGCAGAGTCAGGAAAGGGTCAAGAGTATTTTAAGTTCAGCTTTGATTAAGATTGAATCAATCAACGCTGCTGTTCATGCAGGCGCTGAACAAACCGCTTAAGCAGGCATTACCGTGCCAGCAGACGTGTCAGATGCGACCAGATTTCAGTGCCAATGTCGTCAATGGAACGCTGCTGGCCTTCGTGCAGACATTCAATTTTGTCCCAATGCTCGTTCGCTTCTGCGAGTTGCAGATAAACATCTCGGACCTGGGCCAGATAGGATTGATCCGACTCATGCAGATCAGTGATCTGATCGGTATAGGACCGCGCCTGCTTTTCTGCCACCATTTTCTGTGCATAATCGGCAGGCAGATCCAGCAGGATTGCCTGATCCAGACGAGGCATCTGGTAGATCACGTATTCAATCTGCTCAATCCAGTAAATAAATTCGATGCGCTCATCCCCGGAGAGCTTGGCCCCCTGGTGGGCAATATTGGAGGGAATGTAGCGATCAAAAATGACTACCTCGCTGTCCTCTATCGTCTTCTGGATAAACCCGCGTGATTCAAAACGGTCACCAGCATACAGCAACGATGCCAGGAAAGGATGGACTGCATCTAATGCTCCGAAGCGGCCGTTCAGAAAATCGCCAATCGATTTCCCGAACAGGGTCTCAGAGTATCGTGGAAAACCAATCAGACTCGAGTTGATGCCCTCTGCCTGACACTTTTCATGCAGACGTGCGGCCTGAGTCCCTTTTCCCGAACCATCAATGCCTTCAATCGCAATTAATACGGCCACTCAACTTCTTTCTTTTTAATCGGATCGGACAGGGATATTACCAGCCAATATGACTGCAGCAACAAAGCTCTGACTGTCACAATGAATCAGATGCGCTCAGCTTCGAGGTACTCACGGTGATCCTGAGTACCACGGGCGATCACAAACTTACCAAGATCCGCACTGGAGCCCGGGCAAACCACAGGGGCATACCAGCGATCGGTACCTCGCACCCAGCCGGGACGCTCTTCGCATTCACGTTCTACCAGAACTTCCAGTTCCTGATCAATGAGCGTGCGATAAAATTTTTGTGCTAAATCCCGTTCCAGTTCCGCGAGTTGCTGGCAACGTTCCTGCCGCACTTCGGCAGGAACCTGATCCTCATAGGTGGCAGCAGGTGTTCCCTTGCGGGCACTGAAAGGGAAGACGTGAATCTTCATGAACTCAGCGTCTTCACAGGCACGCAGTGTTTCTGCAAATTCTTCATCGGTTTCACCGGGAAAGCCGACAATCACATCAGTCGTAAAGGAAGGATGATTCAGTCGTTCCCGCATCATCTGCAGTTTTTCCAGAAACCGACTCACGTAGTAGCGGCGTTTCATCCGTCTCAGAACGGTATCGGAACCACTCTGCAGTGAAGGATGAAACTGAGGACAGAGGTGTTCACAGTCAGCGGCTGCAGAAATAAAATCGTCGTGGATTTCAGCAGCCTCAACACTCGAGAGCCGCATCCGCCAGTCTCCGGGAATCTGGTCCAGCTTACGAAACAGATGCCAGAGTCGGAAAGGAGCCTTACCCGATTTGCCTCGCGTGGTATCTACACCAAAGTGACCGACGTGAATTCCTGTCAGCACGATTTCCTTGAAACCGTTTCCGACCAGCCGCCGGACTTCCTCTTCGATATCCTCCGGGGAACGACTCTGCAGTCCCGGACGTACCTGGGGAATGATGCAATACGTACACCGCAGGATACAACCATCCTGTACCTTCACATAAGCCCGCTTGCGACCTTCGAACTCGGAGATGCCTGTCGGCATGTCGACAATCCCGTGACGTTCCAGGATATCGGGAAGCTCGCGTTTATCCGTAACGACTTCAAATACACCCGGCAATTCGGAAATAGTCTTCGGATCCCGGGTGGCATAGCAACCCATCACAAGAATCTTGGTGCCGGGATTATTTTTTGATAGCTGACGAATCAGCTTGCGTCCCTTCGAGTCGCCCGTCGCGGTGACGGTGCAGGTATTAACGACACACAGGTCGGCCGTTTCGTTCTCGCCTGCTTCGCGATAACCGTTCTTCTCCAGCGCCTCTTTTACGAGTTGGGTCTCATACTGATTTACTTTACAGCCCAGCGTAACGAGTTGGCATGTCTTCTCTGCTGGAGGTGTTTCGAGTCTGGTGAGTGTCATGGTATTGCGACTGTGTTTGTTAACGGTTTGTTGCGGATGTCGATGCCCTGTCAGACAGCCGGGAACAGAATCATCTGAGGAAGCGGAAAACTGGTTTCAACAGGAAAACAGGGTAGCTGCACATCTGGAAAGATTTTCCGGCTTTCACTCTGGAAATCATTCAACACTGGTCGCATAGTATAATCAGAGTTCTGACAGACTTCGAGCGGCAATAGAAGTTTGTCTCTCCTGATTGACACATTTTTGCATCCCAGATTTGACCCCGAGGGCAGAACATGCTGTTGAAACTTATTAAGTGTAAACCACTATTAAATAACGTGTTGTGCATCTTAATCTCCAGTTTAATCCTCTTCAGCCCTCAAGCGGGTCGCGCAGCGGAACCTGCTGCCCCTACCGACGAAAAAGTATATAAACAGGCAGTAGTCGCCGCCGATCATCCCCTGGCGAGTGCCGCCGGGCTCGCCATTCTCAAAGCAGGCGGCAACGTCGTCGACGCTGCTGTGGCCACATCCTTCGCTCTGACAGTTCTCCGCCCGGCCAGCTGCGGTCTGGGGGGCGGCGGTTTCATGGTGATCTGGAATGCCAAAGATCAACAGGCAACCGTGATCGACTACAGAGAACGGGCCCCCGCGGCTGCCACTCACAATATGTACGCCAAGCTCCCGGGTACTGACAAACAGCGTCAGTTGGCCAGCCGCCAGGGACCACTGGCAGTGGCAGTCCCCTGCACTGTCGCCGGATTGAGTTATGCTGTCAAAGAATACGGCACTCTGGATCTGAAAACAGTAATGCTCCCCGCGATTCAACTAGCCCGACGTGGGGTTCCAATCAACGAACATATGCGTTCTGTCCAGAAAGGCATGCTGGCCCGCATCAAAAACGGAACCCTCAATCCGGATGAATTCAAGACGCTGGTCGATGAATACCTGAATCAGGGCAAACCCTGGAAAGAAGATGCCCGTTTTTTCAGTCCGCAATTGAAGACTTTGGAACTCATCTCCGAATACGGGCGTGACGGCTTTTATCAAGGCGCTGTCGCTGAAGCGATGGTTGCCGCCTGCGGTAAATCGGCCGGCGGGATCCTGACTTTGGAAGACCTGAAGACAACAGAGCCCATCATTCGCAAACCACTGTCGACCAACTTCGATGGCTATCAGATTCTGACGATGCCCCCTCCGTCGAGCGGAGGGATCGCCATCATCGAATCCTTCAATATGATCAAAGCACTCGAACAACAGACACTAAAACATCCCTTCGGGAAACTGAAGTATCACTCCCCGGAGGAAATTCATCTGCTGACGGAAGTCATGAAACATGCTTTTGCCGACCGAGCAGAGTACCTGGGTGATGCCGACTTTGTCCCCGTCCCCATCGATCGGCTGACCAGTGGCACTTATGCCAGCGAACTGGCTCGTCGTATTGATCCGCAGCAGACAAAATCCATGAAGGATTACGGCCGCTACGTTCCTCCTCAGGATGGAGGAACCAGCCATTTCTCAGTGATGGATGCCCAGGGAAATGCAGTCGCCTGCACGGAAACGATCAACCTGACTTTCGGCAGTTATGTCGTCATTCCCAAATACGGAATCGTCATGAACAATGAGATGGACGACTTCGCTGCCATCTCCGGCAAACCGAATGCCTTTGGTTTGATTCAGGGAAAAGCGAACGAAATCGAACCCGGCAAGAAACCGCTTTCGAGCATGTCCCCCACGATCGCCGTCAAAGATGGAAAAGCGGTCTTTTCCGCTGGTGCCTCCGGTGGCCCGCGCATCATCTCCAGCACACTGCAAGTGCTGTTGAACATGATCGTGTTCGGCATGACGCCGACTCAAGCCGTTGATGCGCCGCGCATCCACCATCAATGGGTTCCGGAAGATCTCCTTCTGGAACCTGAGCTGTTTGGTCAGGCGGGTGAAAAGCTTAAACGGTTTGGACACTCAACGAAAAAGAGTTCCGGTCTGGCCGCCTCACAGGCCGTTTCCCGTCAACCTGATGGCCTGCGCGGACACAGTGACCCACGAAAACACGGCGCTGCTGCCGGGTATTAAAGACCTCTAGAAAAGGCGGATTACTTACCGGCTAATTTCTTTTCGATCTTAGCCTGGGCACGCAGCAACTGCTCTTTCACCACATCATTCTCTTCGGTTTCTACACGCTCCTGCAAAGCAGCAATTGCTTCTGCAGTTCCAATCGACTGTAGGATATTACAGGCCTCAATGCGCAGTGAAGAATCGGGATCATTCAACAGTTGAAGCACCGGCTTTTCAGCGATTTCCCCCATAATCTGCAGGGCTCTCCGAGCATCCCTCCGGTCTTCCCGGTCGGACAGTCGGCCCACAAGGACTTCAGCCATGGTCTGCGAATGAATGTTCGGCAACAGTCTGATAATTTTCTCACGGACCAGAAAATCTTTTTCTTTGTCCAGCAGCTCAGAGAATTCGCGTGTGGCGCCATCGGTGTACCAGACCGCCATCGCATTCACATGCTCGGGCATCCGGAAACCTTCCTTGGCCAGAGGCAGCGTGGCGGCGAGAATTGACGACACTCGCTGCAGGTCCTGGGGATCAGGATCCATTTTAGCCAGTTTCTTACAGGCGGTATCATGGGCGAATGAGCTGGTTCCCGCAATCACCCGCAGAGCCCAGTCGATTGTCTCTTCGCCCGGCCTGGGTTTTAAATCGCGATCCGTGCCGATATCACTTTTGGGAATAACAGTTTTCTCAGGCACGTTGCCAATGGTCGGTACATTCCCGTTGGCTTGCATATTTTTCAGCGACTCAGAATTCGCAGAGACTTTGAAATCTGAATTCATTCCAGTGTTTCCGGCCTGGACGTTCTGGGCGAGTACCTTCAGTTGAGGTAATTCTGTGTCGACAGTGATGATTCGTTTTTGAATGTCGATCTCTTTGATCGCCCCACATTTCAACTTCTGAGCAAATGCAAACAGATCTGCAGGAGCTGGCCGCATAATCAAAACCAGTTGATTATTAATCAGGTGTTGTTCGAGCTGAATTGGTTTCGCACTCCCGGGCTGCTGATTTCCCACAACCGGAGCAAGCGTTTGTATAATCAAGGGCATCGCTTCGGGCATGTTATCACTAATGCCGCGCACGATCACAGCGACTCCTGGATTCTGTGCATCGAGTGTGTACTTACTCGTCTCTGCGATGAGATCAACCTGGGAAGAGCCCGTTCCGGAAGCGGTTGACTGCGCTCCCGGTTGCATCGTTTTTGTTTCTGACTTTGAGCTTGTTACCTGCGTCCCATTTCTCTTATCGCTCGACAACGCGTTACTCGATGTCGATCTTGGAGGCGACGGTTGTACGGACCGAGTACTTGAAGAAGAAGTACTCTTATTATTTGAAGGCGCAAATGGATTGGAGCTCACGCGCCGCTGCTCAGGCGAATTGGAACTGCCGCAGCCACTGAAGCACAGTGTCCCTGTAAGAAGTAATACCAGTAAAGTTGTTTTCTGAGTTGTAACCAGCATGGCGTATCGGTTCTGTTGATGAGGAAGGTGCCTGCTAAGTACGTGTGACAATTACTGAATGATCAATTGTACTTCACGCACAGGAGGGAGTGACACAAAAATGTGTAATAAATATAGACGTATTAACACAGCGCATGACGCATCTCGTGTCAGATGTATACACCATACCCCAAATTGGACGTATGTGCAACAGCCGTTTGCCTCTCTATTCCCCCCAAATCTTCGCCAATTATTAATAAACCGGGTATTATCCCCAATATTGAGCCATTTTGGCCCGCAGAAATGCCACACTTTCCTGGAGTTCTTCCATCCCGTTGACGCCATCTTCGATGCTGATCCAGCTGTCGAATCCAACTTCTTTTAATTGTGAGAAGATCTCGTCGTAATCATTCAGCCCCTTGCCGATCACACCGTGGCTGAGACGACTGGCATATCCCAGGCTGTTTTCTTCTTTGCGCAGATCCTCAATGGTCCCTTCAGTCAGATAACGATCGCTGGCGTGCATCGTGACGACCCGCTCCTTGATCCGTGCCAGCAGTTCCAGTGGATCCTCTCCCGCCAGAATCGTATTACTCGGATCGTAGTTGACCCCGAAGTGGGGAGAATCAATCCGGGACACCAGATCGCAGAAGACATCTGCCATCTGAGCAAATTCCGGATAGTCCCAGTAATTGTCTTTGTAGTGATTCTCAATGATCAGGGTGAGCCCAAGCTGCTCTGCCAGCGGCAGGCAGGCTTCGATCGAAGAGACCGTATACTGAATGCCCTCTTCCCGGGAGACTTCGGGGCGTCTCTGCCCGGATAGGACTCGACAATATTTTCCACCCAAAGCAGCCGTCATTTCCATCCAGAATTTTTCATGCTCGATCTGCTCTTTACGAAATGCTTCATCAGGATGAGTGAAGTCCGGCGAGCAGCACATCATGGGAATTTCCAGTCCCTGATCCGTTGCCATCTTTTTGGCTTCCGGCCAGAAATTCTGATCTTTCATCTCCAGGAAGCCGGCATAGAATTCAAGTCCATCAATATCGAGTGTCGCTGCCAGTTCGATCCACTGCTGGAGTGTCATTTCACCGGACAGGCACAAATCATCCATAAAGGCTTTAGGAAACGCGGCTAGTTTGGGCATCGAAGGTTCCAGTTTGATATTCAACGTTGCAGGAAGTGTTTTACATAAGCAGGGCGATCAACATCAGGGCGTGAGAACCGCTTTGACGATCTCACCAGAGTGCATTGTCTCGAAAGCAGTATGCCAGTCACTCAGAGACCAGGTACCACCGATAATCGGATCGATGTTCAATTGCCCGGTCGTCAATAAACGAATCACCCGCTCCCAGATCGGCCAGTTATGACTGAAACTACCTTGCAGGCGAATATTCTTCTGTACGAGGGGATCCAGCGAGAAGCCCAGAGGTTGAGGCCCCCAGCCCACCTTACTGATCCAGCCCCCAGGACGAACGATCTCCAGTGACTTCTTCAATGTCACTGACACGCCGGCAGCATCGACTACACCATTCACGCCAAGACCATCTACCGCCACGCTCCACTCATCCAGACCGGCAATGATCGGTTCACAGCCATACTCGCGAGCAGCGATTTCCAGACGGCCCTGATCCCGCTCCAGACCGACCACAGCAACTTCCGCTCCCTGCAGGCGAGCCATCGCAGCACACAGCAAACCAATGGGCCCCGGCCCAAATACAACGACCCGATCCCCCGGTTGAATATCGCCATTCATGACGACTGCGTTAAAGGCCACGCAGCAGGGTTCCGTGAGAGCCGCTTTTTCCAGAGGCAGACTGTCAGGCACATGATGCAGACAGCGCGCCGGCACCCGGACGAAACTGGTCATGGCGCCATTCACACCGTAGCCGAAGCCTTTTCGAGTCGGGTCCAGATTGTAGCGTCCCTCGCGGGAGAGCGGGTTGTCGGGATCGATGATGGCTGCCGTTTCGCTGACGACGCGATCTCCGATTGACCAGTTACGAACCAGTTCACCCGTTCTGGAAATAGTACCAGCAAATTCATGCCCCAGCACAACGGGATAGTTGACCGGCCAACTATGGTCTGCCGTCCATTGATGCAGGTCACTGCCACAGACCCCCACGGCAGCCACTTCTAAAAGCACCTCATCCGGTCCAATCTCGGGAACCGGAATCTCCTGTAATTCGACCGAGTCTGCCTCGGGAGCATAATTCACGACTGCCGTCTGCATTGATTCCACCTGGCTCATTTCTGACCTCCAATCGCAACATCACCGTAAGCGTGTACTTTTTCACAAATCAACCGTAGCGAATCTTCCAGATCTCCACTGGCGGTCTTAAAGGAATCGGCATCAATGGTCAGCGGTGCTCCCAGTACGACCAGCGGCGCCCCATATTCGGGAGTGCGAATGGCCTGTTCGAGCGAAAGCCCACCCACAGCCTGCACGGGAATGCTGACAGCTTCGACGACTTCTTTTAATTGATCCAGGGGACTGGGCATCCGCTCGCCACGGGCAGCGATTCCCCGACGTTCATCATAGCCAACGTGATGAATCACATAGTCGCATCCCAGGTCCTCCAGTTTTTTTGCGGCGGAAACCATGTCATCTGCAAGATTATCTCCCATGACTTCGACGCCGTGATCTTTCCCCGCTTTGACCACGCAGTGAATCGTTTCTTCATGTGCCCGTGACATCACAACAACGTGCGTCGCACCTGCCTTGGCCATCATTTCCGCTTCCAGGTAACCACCGTCCATGGTCTTGAGATCCGCCACGATCGGAGTTTCCGGAAACGCTTTCCGCAACTCTCTGACACAGTTCAAACCCTCTGCCAGAATCAGAGGAGTGCCGGCTTCCAGCCAGTCCACTCCTGCCCGCATCGCCATCGCTGCCGTTTCGAGCGCCTCTTCAATATTGGTGAGATCCAGTGAAATCTGTACGATCGGCTTCATAAATTCATTTCACTTTCTATGTCTGTAGCGGTAAGCGTCTTAAAAAAAGATGATCTGTTCATCTCTGTAAATCACTTCAAAGTAGACTCGATTTCATCCTAACCAAAGGATTTCAGAAAAGCGACTGCTGAGGCTCCGGTCCAGAATAGAGCCTCTTATTCGAGGTGGCCTGCGCTCCCGAACGATCGCCCCAATCCCGGCTCCCCCTCAAGAAAAATGTGACAATGCGTACACTCACATTAGAGATAACCTAAGCACATCCCGCAGGAAGTCTTCGTAAACGTTAAAGTTTAACACCCATCAGCCTTGCAGTGTGGAATTTGACGGTTTTGAGGTAAATTCTGATCTTCCGGATTCCGATTCGATTAATGGCGTGCTCTGTACGCAAAGGAAAACTGTTTGACTCTGGATGATTGACAGGACAGCCAGAAATGCCTGCTGAAACTATCGATGACTATCAGGTGCAGCACCATCTGAACGAACATCACTCCTCGCTCGGTTTCCGGGCGCTGGTCATATTAATGATTGCACTGGTCGGGGGCGTCAGTTGCGCTCAATGGGTCAGAGGACTCCGAGTTGACAGTTACGTCGGCTCGCTTCAGGCACCGAAAACGATCGTCACTGCGCGAACCGATGCGGTGATCCAGAAAATGCATGTCACAGAAGGACAGACGGTAGACAGTGAAGATGTTGTCGTAACTCTCTTTGATCGCTCGCTTGAAAAAACCTGGCAGGTCAAACAACAGCAGTTAGCGGCTCTGGAAGCAGAGCTGGAACAGTCCAAGGCAAAAACTGAAGTTGAACTGGCGTTACGCAATAAAGAAATCGAGTCCGAAGTCTTCCAGGCCAAACTCAAATCATCTCAGTACCTCAAAGAGCAGTACATTCATCAGATTACCAATCTGGCCTGGCAGGACTTCCTGCAGGATTACGATTCGATCTCCAGTAGTGGCTCGAACGAAGAAGTATTTCGCTCACTGGTTTATGAAAGCCGTCTTCCTGATGAGAATCGGATCACCGCCATGCTGCGACAGGAATCTGCTCGTAACTCGGCCGAAGTGTTTGCAGCGCGCGTCAAACTCTGTGAAGAACAGATGGCCGAATTGAAAGCCCTGCAAAGAAAACTTCCTCAGCAGATTCGCCTGGCGATGGGAGTCGAAGTAATCAAGAATCGACTCGAACAGGTGAAAAACGAGTTGAAACAACTCGAAACTCAACGCGAAGACCTGCAGCTCAGAGCTGGTCGCTACGGCACCGTCGGCATGCTTGAAAAAGAAGTCGGCGATACCATCCAGAAGGGGGCTCCTATCGTAGAACTGTTCGATAAGGACCATCCCTATCTGCTGGTTGAAGTCCCCTCTCGCAAGATCAGCCTGTTTGAAGAAGGGACTCAGGTCAAAATTCTCTTCTCGGGAGATCTCAAGGGGAAGGGCGTTGTTCGGAAAATCTCAGAGCAGGCCGTCCGCAAAACGGGATCCAGCGAAAGTCTGATTCTGGTACATGTCGAGCCGGCAGGTCCACTCTGGCCAGAACTGCCTATGGGAACAACCGTCGACATCTCTCTGGAGAAATAATCGACCCAGGCCGCAGAATAGGAATTTCATTCCAGATGCAGTGAAATCCTAACCTCAGGTAAAGCCATGCCTTGCGTCAGATGAGCTTCAGTTGAGTGAATTTCGGCTTGCATTCCAGACAAAAAGACTACAATATTTGTCCATTCCAGTGATTCTTGTCAGGAGTAACTTTTCACTGGAGCCTGATCTTTTCTCTCTCACATGCTTGGGGAAACCACCACAGGCGCCCCTTTTCCGTGAGAGATTTTCAGGTACGTTCTTTAACAAATCGGGTCGTGCGGCTGCAGGAAGCTGGTTCGCCGAGTTTCATTCTCAAACCATTTGTAGTGAGGAGAAGACCGTTGGGTAATTCAGCTACCATTCCTTTTTCAGCACATCAGACAGATCAGTTATCAGTCGATGCGATTGAGGAGATTAAGCTGCGCACCTGGGCACGAAAGAACTACACCGAAGTATCGCAGCGCGACGATCTCTGGCACCCTGTCATTCTGGATGAAATGCTTCGCATTGACCAGGAGTAACTCTAATCTTCCGGAGCGTCTGACTCAGTATTCCTTCAGTATCGGAAGAATCTCTGTCTGGCGATCCCCGGCTGTAACATGGACTTTGCAGGCTTCATCTACAAAGACATTGATCTCACTGCGTACCCCGAACTCGGGTAGGTAGATTCCCGGCTCGATCGAAAAGCAGGTCTGAGGCAGGATGAGCCGTTCCTCATGGGTTTCCAGGTTGTCCATGTTGGCACCATTCCCGTGGGTCTCCTGTCCAATGCTGTGCCCAGTGCGGTGCACGAAGTACTCGCCATACCCCGCTGCTTCGATGACATCGCGACAGGCCTGATCCACTTCCCAACCTTGAAGTGGCTTACCGGAAGCAAAAGCTTCTTCCACTCTGGTAATGCCGGCATCACGTGCTTCCGCCACGATCTGAAAGATCTTCGAGTACGCTTCCGGGACTTCAGTTCCTGCAAAGCCAACCCGGGTCATGTCACTGTAAACACCGCGGGGGACATCACACTTGGCCCACAGGTCAATCAGTACAAAATCCCCTTCGCGGATCGCCGTTTCTGTGCCGGTACCCGTTTCATAATGTGGATTTCCACTGTGTGCTTCACGCGCCACAATCGGAGGGTGATAAGTCGTCAGGCCCGTCTCTTCAAAGTGTGCCATGATCACATCACAGACGGCCTGCTCTTCGACACTCCCCTGCTCGCGAATCTGACGGGCGATGAATGACCAGGCAACCTCAAACGCTTTGTCGGTACTAACGCCTGCACGCTGATGCAGTTCCCATTGCTCCTGATCCCAGACCGCTTCAAACAGTTGCACCAGATCTCCAGAGGGCACAATGGAGTCGACCGATTCGCGCACGAGTTCCACCGTTCCAGCATCCACGCGGGAAATGTAAGGATTGGCATTGCGCGGTGAATACTCCATCGCAACCTGACTGGCTCCTTTCAGAATCGACGCAAGGCCCGCTTCCAGCTCCTGCCACTTGAGGTAAACAACCTTGTCTCCCGGCAGATGATCGAGTGCTCCCGATTCAATCCGGTGGACCAGTTTCAGGGGTGTCCCCACTCGGGGAACAAAGTAAAAAAAGCGACGAGAGCCGATGGCTGCTTCAGGAATATCCAGGATCCGCAGGGCCAGCACGTTACTGCCACGAAAATCGTAAAATAGCCAGCCGTCCAGCTGAAACTGGTCCAGCGCAGCTTGTACCCGGGAAAGATCGAACATCGTCTCATTGCCTGCTGATTCAGAGTAAGCGAGTGGTAGATACGGAACATATTTGCCGTTACCCAAATCAATGTAAGACCTTAGAAATATTATTTCAAGAAGAGATCCGCAGCAGCATCCCTCAAACTGAACGAACTTCCGGGAAAAACCCTCTGTTTGCCGGTGCTTTCTGTTGCGTATCCTCGTAGTGGTCTGGACAATAAACGCCGGTTTTGAGATTCCCCGATCTAAATTGCAACAAATCAGGCATTTCTTATTTTTAATCTGAGACTGAGGAGAAATTACGATTTCCACTGTATCGACTGAACTTGCATTCCAGAAGTGTATTTCACCTGATTGTGAGGCCACCTATTCTCTGGATGAAGTATTAACCGGTTGCCCCAAATGTGGCGAGCTGCTTGATGTCACTTATCAGTGGGACCAGGTGCCGCTGCCTCAGTCATTACGTGATTTCGAAAAACGCTGGAGTCATCGCAATCGGCCACTCGATTTCAGTGGTGTCTGGCGATTCCGCGAACTGCTCCCCTTTGCCAGCGACGAACAGATCGTCACAATCGGCGAAGGCCAGACGATGCTCAAGACCTCGCAGCCTGTCGCTCGCTATGTTGGTGTCAACGATGATGGCCTGTTCCTGCAATACGAAGGACTGAACCCTTCCGGAAGCTTTAAAGATAACGGGATGACAGCCGCGTCTACCCATGCGACTATGGTAGGCGCAAAAGTCGCCGCCTGTGCTTCTACCGGAAACACCAGCGCCTCACTGGCCGTCTATGCCAGTGTCGCACAGAAGTTCAAAGTCGTCGTTTTCGTCGGAAGTGGAAAAATCGCCTTTGGCAAACTGTCACAGGCACTGGATTATGGTGCGAAGACCATTCAGATCCAGGGAGACTTCGACGATGCTCTCGCACGCGTGCGTGAAGTCTGTCAGACCGAAGGCATCTACCTCTGCAACAGCGTCAATCCCTTCCGTCTCGAAGGTCAGAAATCGATCATGTATCGTGTCTTGGAAGGACTCGACTGGCAGGTGCCGGACTGGATCGTTGTTCCCGGCGGAAACCTGGGGAACTCCAGCGCATTCGGCAAAGCGTTCATGGAACTCAAGGCACTCGGCCTGATCGATCGGATTCCGCGTCTGGCGATCATCAATGCCCAGGGCGCCAACACTCTGTATCAGCTCTATGAAAAAGAGGGGCTCCGCTGGAACGGTGGCCGTTACGACCGCGATCGCTCTTCCGATTTCTTCACGAAGATGGATCAGGAAGATCGCCGGGCTTCCACTCTGGCCAGTGCGATCGAAATCAATCGTCCCGTCAATTTCTCTAAATCACTCCGTGCCCTCGATGTCTGTGACGGTATCGTGCGTGAAGTCAGTGATCAGGAGATACTGGATGCCAAAGCTCAAGTCGGCGCTGGTGGTCTCGGCTGCGAACCTGCCAGTGCAGCAAGCGTCGCTGGAGCCCGACTCCTTAAAGAAGAAGGCGTCATTGCCGCCGGCGATCGCGTCGTCTGCATTCTGACCGGGCATCAGCTGAAAGATCCCAACGCGACCGTAGCATACCATTCTGCGACTGATGAACATCTGGATGAAAAACTGATGAATCATGGCGTAAACAAAACGCCTTTTTCGAACGGACCTATTGTCGTCGAGAATGATTTAGATAAAATAATAAATGTGATTCGATCTTTCTAATCATACCAACGCGCTGGAAGTTTCCTGTAATTGAAACGAAATCTTAATGCACATCAGTGTGTTTCAGCTTCATAAACAAAGCGATACTTTAACCGGTGAGAATTAAGATAAGGGAAAAGGAATGAGCACACCCTTTGAGGAATTGGAATACTTGGCTGACTTTCTACCCGAGGAAGGAGAGTCAGTAATTGTTTCACGGAATCATGGTGAACTGGTCTGTGAAAATTTCCAGAAAGAGCGCCCACTGGATGAGATGGCCAGCCCCGAATTCTACGGGCACTTGGTACATGCTAACGAACGGCTCAATGCCCTGGTCGCCCGTCCGGTCTGGATCGCGTTACTGACCTGGTTCTGGGCCTGCGTTCTCATCCATCGCCAAATGGACTTAAGCTGGGATGGCTGGTACCTGGATCTGGGGCTGGGCCTGGTCGCCATGGCGGTCTGCTATGCCGCAATCCGCTTTCGCCAGGACCGCTACTTTAAAGACGAAGTACGCCCCACCTTGAACCGCCAGATGTATGGCAGCAACCTGAGCAAATATGCTCTCGTCGGCGTGATCAGACAGCGTCCGGAACTGCGTACCCTGCTGGATACGCTCTCACGTTCGCTAAACTGATTTTGGTTCCACAGAACCATCACACTCTGAAGCCTGATACACCACCCGTCCGTGCAAGTAGAGATCGGACTCCAACTGCTGCACTTCCAGTTCTGTGATGTTTTCAAAAGAGGGAATCTGATCAAGGCCGATTCCTGCCATGGGTGTGATCGCCGCCGCTCCACCAACAAGTTTCGGAGCGAGAAAGACGTGCACCTCGTCAATCATCCCTGCATCGAAACCAGAGCCGAGCACCCCTCCGCCCCCTTCGATCAGTACGTTTGTCATCTCTCTACGCCCCAGCTCCCTCATGAATGATGTGAGGTCAGGGCGGGTTGAATCAGCGTCACCTGCTATCAGACACACTTCGACACCGGCCTGCTCCAGCCGTTGTATATTTTCCGCCGGCGCAGATGGATGAGCCACCACCAGCACGGGAGCCTCAGAGATGGTACGAACCAGCCTGGACTCACAGGAGAGCGTCGCCTGAGAATCAACAACAATTCGCGTGAGTGTTCGCTTTCCTGCAGGTCGCGCAGTCAGCAGGGGATCGTCCGACAGTGCCGTTTGATGACCGACCATAATTGCATCCATACGTCCCCGCAGCTCATGCACGATTGCACGTGACCTGCTGTTGGAGATCCATTGTGAATGCCCTGTGCGGCTGGCAATTTTTCCGTCGAGCGTCATGGCCCATTTGGCATGTACCCAGGGCAACCCCTGTGTTACTCGCTTCACAAAAGGCCTTACCAGTCGCTGTGCTTCTTCTTCTAAAAGTCCGACTTCGACTTCAATCCCGGCTGCTTTGAGATCAGTGATTCCACCACCGTCCACATGCGGGGCAGGATCGCGCATCGCAATCACAACTTTTTTGACACCCGCCTGAATCAATGCCTGGGAACAGGGGCCAGTCTTTCCCTGATGGCAACAGGGTTCCAGGGTCACATAAACAGTCGCTCCCCTGGCCTTGTCCTCTGCCATTCGAATCGCGTGGATTTCGGCATGGGGACCACCACACTTTTGATGATAGCCTTCCCCCAGCAGCTGTAGCCGATCATCTACGATCACCGAGCCCACAGCGGGGTTGGGTTCTACAAAACCTTGCCCCAGGTGGGCCAGCTCCAGGGCACGCTGCATGACAGCTTCAGGACTGGAAAACTGACTGATCGGATCCACGGCCTAAATCACTTTTCTTCAGGTGACAGCATTGAGTTGATCCTGCCCCGCAGAATCAACTCCGGATGATTACGATTGGCCCGGCAGCCAGAGCTTCGACCCCGAACCGGAATCCGCCTCGGGAGTCTCTTCACCAGGTGCCCAGATCCCTTCGCTGGAAACATTGCCTGCCAGGTCTCCGGTATCTAACAGGGATGATTCTTTCATCCAGGGAAGATCCAGATCAAAGGCCTGTGCGAATGCCTTCAGGTATTCTCTGATCTGAGGCATCTTTTTCCCGTACTTGTCCCAGATCTCTTTCATAAAATCAGAGAGCCCTGGATCCGAAGTGTCTTCCAGCCGGAAAGACAACTCACGCATCTTCCACTGGAGTTCATTCTCAAACGCCTGACTCGCCTGCGCGTTTTCCTGACCTCTGTGAATCCAGGACAACATCTCTTCACGCTGATTCTTCTTATGACAGATCTCTGTCAGCGTGGTGTAGACGCGATCCAGGTCGACTTCTTTTTTGCATTCATCCCGGCTGAGAACTTCGATCAACACGTCATACAGAAAACGGGGATGCCGAATCAATAAAGCCCGATTGAAGATATACATCAATTGCCGATCGCTCAATTCCTTAACCGGAATCCGGTTCTGTGTCATTGAGGAACAGGTATTGAATTGGGACGACTCGTCAATCTCCAGCGCAGGCAGCTCGGAAACTTCCAGCGCGGGAGACAGCTCTGTGAAGTCCAGGAAATGGCCCAGCGAAAGCGTCTGTGCGTCCAGAACATACACGGCCGCGGTCAATGAAACTTTGAGACTCTCGTCCTTCGCCGCTTCAACAGGCGTTTTCCCGTCCAGTCCTGCCAGGGGAGTTTCCGGCCACGTCTTGGAAAGCAGCACTTTCCACTGCTCCGCTTCCAGTTCCCGTCGTTTGAGAATGGGCATTTTCTGAGGGAAGCTCCAGCGGAAAAAGAGAGGCCACTGCTCAGTAGGCACAGGTGATAGCGGAGTTCCCGTATCTTCACTTTCCGGCTCCTGCTCCTGCAGACCACACTCAGTTTTGCCGTCTTTCCCGAGAGCGTCTGCGAAAATTTCTTCCGCTTGTGTCAGTTGATCACCCTCGTAGGCATACAATCGAATGTTCGCCTTATGTCCCAGCTGGCGATCTGCATCAAAGACATCAATATCACCTATTACCGTGGGGACATTTTCGAGAGTGATCGCTTCGCCGCGGGATTCGGCATCAAGTTCGGTGTTGAGAATTTGATAATACGCGACAGGAGTCGTCTCCTCCTGATCCTGTGGGGGTGGAACATTCCCTCTTAAAACTTGCGGGTGCTGATCCAGCAGGCCCAGGAATTTCGCAAGTGATTCGACTTCGTAAATCTTTTCGATCGAATTAACAACTTCAGCCGTGTTATTCAGATCCAGCAGCTGCGCCAGTGTTTCCAGCTCAACAGCTTCAGCAAATTCCGATTCCAGTTTCGCAGCCTGACGAAACAGCTCGGCGGCCTTGACTTCATCTGTCGCCCAGGCATAACAGAAGGCTGCGTTTTTCCAGAGGATGACCAGCCCGGTCGCTTCTGCCAGCTGTTTAAACAGACCTGCAGCGGAACGATAACATCCGAGATTCGCCAGGCGCTGTGCTTTCTCAAAAGTGGTCTGCTGTTCGCTCTCTTCGAGGGGACAGCGTTCCAGGACATGCACTCCCCGGAACTGATACGGGATTTGATCATCCCCGTCAAACTCCAGCAGATTCATAAACAGGTTCTGCTGATATTCCTGTGAGGCCACCCTCATCGCCAGGGCAAAATGCTCCCGGGCCGCCAGGTAATAGCCGCGCATCTGCAGGGCAATCGCAATACTGATCGCCAGGGGAGTCGCCAGACTGACATCAACGGCAGCACACTTCTGAAACGCCGTATAAATGGTTTTCTGAGACTGCTTATATCCATGTGCCAGAAACGAAGAAGTCGCCAGCAGAGAATGGGCGGCGGGATGATCCGGTTCTCGCTCCAGGCATTCATTCAGTGGAACCAGTGCGTCTTCAAAACGCCGCTCAGCCATCAGGATCTGAGCTTCAGTAATGTAGCTCAAAGGTTGTTCGGGATATTTCTTTTTCAGTCGATCCAGAAGTTGCAATGCTGTCGCCGTCTGATGAGTCTCATGCAGATGCGATATTTTGCTGACCTCGTCTCCAATCGAGTGACAGCAAAACTTATATTTTTTCCCGCTGTTGCAGGGACAGGGATCATAGGGATCAATACTCATAACCTCGGCCTTCTTGGTTTCCAGGATGGGTATTTGGCGGACGGGCAGCTCTCTCGGAAAACAGCGTACTGATACAGGTTCGAAGTAGAGTGTCTGCTGAATGACCATCAGAATTCAGCAGGTCATCATATCATATCAGAAACGCGCATGACACGCGCTGTCGATACACTTCTCTAAGAAAATGCAGACTCTCACACGGGCGCAGAGAAGTCTGCAGCCTGATTCCAGTTCGAGCAGGAATGAGTGATTATCAGCTGTCCAAAGCCTGCTTCAAATCTGCCACCAGATCATCCGGGTTTTCAATCCCTACAGATACACGAACGGTCTTTTCAGTGATCCCCGCCTCACGGCGTGCCGCTTCAGTCATGGATGCGTGGCTCATGCTCTCCGGGTATTCAATGAGAGACTCGACGCCACCCAGTGATTCGGCCAGCAGAAACAGCTTGGAGTTCAGCATCACTTTTTCGGCAACCGGACGCCCGTCTTTAACATCGAAACTCAGCATCCCGCCAAAGCCGCTCTGCTGACGTTTCGCCAGCTCATGATGGGGGTGCGATTCCAGTCCCGGATAATAGACGCGTTCCACTTTGGGATGTGCCTCCAGCATCTGTGCCAGAGCCATCGCTCCCCGCTGATGCGCCTCCATACGTGCTCCCAGGGTCTTGACCCCGCGTAACACCAGCCAGGCATCAAAGGGAGAACATCCCAGTCCCAGTGCATTGGAAATATAAGCGACCCGCTCAGCCAGCTCGTCAGTCCGCGAAATCACACAGCCTCCCACCACATCGGAATGGCCGTTCAAATACTTCGTCGTCGAGTGCAGAACAATGTCGACACCGTATTCAATGGGCCGCTGCAGATAAGGAGAGCAGAAAGTATTATCTGCGATCGTAATGATTCCCGAACCTGTCTCGGCTGCTACTTTCGTCACAGCCTGGATGTCGACCAGATTCAACAGCGGATTGCTGGGGGTCTCGATCCAGATCGCCTTGGTTTCCGGAGTGATGGCTGCACGGACGTTTTCAATGTCACCCATCTTGACGAAGGAGAATTTAATTCCCCATTTGGTGAAGACGTCTGCGAACAGGCGGTAGGTTCCACCATAAATGTCATCGCCGGCGATGATGTGATCGCCGGGTTTAAACAGATGCAGGGCCAGCGTGATGGCAGCCATACCGGTGGCAGTAGCGCGACAGCTGACGCCCCCCTCCAGTGCGGCGATGTTCTCTTCCATCGCACTTCGCGTCGGGTTTCCGCTACGTGTGTAATCGAATCCTTTGTGACTCTCCAGGCTGTCCCAGTAGAAAGTCGAGGAAGTATAGATCGGAGTTGTACAGCTGTTAAAGGTGCTGTCCTTGTCGACTCCGGTATGAACACACTTTGTTTCAAAACGCATAGCTAACCATCCAATATCATGATTTGTCGATGTAAAAGGTCCCGCACGATGACCCGAAACTGCAGGTTCTGTCCGCTAGACACCAGATACTGACTCAGGTTCTGGCTGCTGCAGGATTAGTGAAGAATACAGACCTGAACCGCTGGCTGCCACTCAACAGGCACTCCAACTGCGCACGAATTGATCTGTACAGGGTTCACGTAACCTGAGGGATCCGCGAACCCATGGTCTGACAACCACTTGCCACCTGGCCCGTAGATTAACGCGCCTCATCAAATAAGGGCGTCGACAGGTAACGCTCACCCGAATCGGGCAGAATCACAACAATGGTTTTACCTTCTGCTTCGGGGCGTTTGGCAATCTCCAGGGCAGCATGCATCGCTGCACCACAACTGATGCCGCAGGTGATCCCTTCTTTTTTGGCGATCAGACCAGCCATTTCGAAGGCTTCATCGTCGGTAACCTGGATCACTTCATCGATCAATGAGGTATCGCAGTTACCGGGAATAAACCCGGCTCCGATCCCCTGAATCTTATGTTTTCCAGGCTCACCGCCAGACAGAACCGGACTGCTCGTCGGCTCGACTGCCACCGATTTCACATCGAGCCCCTGATCCGTCTTCAGAAACCGTGAAATACCCGTGATTGTTCCACCGGTCCCCACCCCAGCGACAATGTAATCGACTTTGCCCTCGGTATCCTTGAGAATTTCGGGACCTGTGGTTTTGAAGTGAATTTCCGGATTTGCCGGGTTTTCGAACTGTTGTGGCATGAAGAATTCCGGGCTGGCAGCCAGCTCTTCTGCTTTCTGGATCGCGCCTTTCATCCCGTCAGCCCCGGGTGTCAGTACCAGGTTGGCACCGAAGCCTTTCAACATCAGACGTCGTTCTACGGACATCGAATCAGGCATGGTCAGGGTTAACTTGTACCCGCGAGCTGCACAGACGAAAGAAAGTGCAATGCCGGTGTTACCGCTGGTCGGCTCCACCACCTGCATTCCAGGCTTCAGTTTCCCGCTCTTTTCCGCATCCCAGATCATGTTCGCACCAATGCGACACTTAACGCTGTACGCCGGATTTCGACCTTCGACTTTGGCCAGGACTGTCGCCTTCAACCCTTCCGTCAAATGGTTGATCTTAACCAGAGGGGTCCGACCGATTGTTTCAGAGTTATCTTGATAAATGGGCATATTAACGCTCTTTCAATGAGTGGAACTTCCAGATGTATATTCAAATACGGACCTGTGACTGAAAGATTGCCAGTCTTGGCGTAAATAGTTAAGGGACTGGAATTTGACAATCCTCATCAGCTCGCCTGTATTATGTAAGATCGCTGAAAATGAGGCAATCCCTATCTCAACCCCTTCCAAATAGCGAATTTGGGGCAAACACAGGCAATTACGCCTGCAGATCATGTGTCAGCGGCGCCCGATATCTGGAATGTGGCTAATCCTGCGAAAATGAAAGCGTAAACGGTGCCGTGGGGCCGACGGTCTGCTTCCGCTCTGAAAAAAGCAATGCTTCTCCAGAAGCGCTGACCAACCCGTCTGCTGCGACCGAGATTTGCTCGATTCGAGAGTGCTGGTCCTGTTGCGAAGCGGCCTGATACGCCGCCCACTGATCGGCACTGTAATCAGTTTCCATCCAGCGGAACCGACCGACGCCATACAGATTATAATCCAGGAAACAGTCTTTAGTCCGCAGATCCAGTATCGTGTCACATTTGCTAACCGCCGTCAGAGTCAGATGACCATGGCTCTGCATATCTATGGATACGCCGGTTCTGGTACCTGTGATCACGGTATGCTCAACAATCGCGTGAGCACCATTACGGACACTGAGGCCCACCGCGCTTCCCTCTCCAAATACGGATACATTCTGAGCAAACAAAATCGTCCGGGCCAGAAGATTCTGTTCTCCACCAATCAGATGGCGTGGCACCGCACCGGCGATATCAATTTCTTTTTGTGTATTGTTGCGGACCTGACAGTCCACCAGTGAATGGTAACCACCCACCAGACTGACGCCCACCTGATTCTTTTCTGCCAGCACACCGTTATAAACGGAACGGGACGCGTTGACATCCTGGATGCCATAAAAGTTGTCATGCACATAAGCATTCTGAACAATGAGTCCACCAGCCTCATGAATGGAAATACCATCATCGCCGTTGTGTCGCGCAACCACATTCTCCAGGCGAATGCCGCGACAGTCCCCATGGATATTGAACCCATCGTTCGTAAAATGTTCCGCAATCAGATTCTGGCAGGAAATGTAGCTGGCACTGGTCAGAGTCAATCCGCTGACCTGCAACGTCGCTTCCAGTTTATAGTCGCCAGGTCGCTTTCCTGCTTCGCAATGCAGATAGATCCGGTGAGACTCTCGATCCCAGTAATGCTCCCCCTCTTTCAGAGCTTCTCGGTTTCTGGCAGCAGGCAGACGTTTCCCTGCTGATACCAGAAACGGATTTCCGTACGGAGTCTTATCCAGTTGTAAGACGTAGACTCCCTCTCCCGTCGATTTCCATTGTTCCGCGGGGAGTGACACAAGACCTGAAATAACCGCACCATTTCCCTCGATCAAAAACGGTTGATCAGGGGTCCCGCCCAGCTTGCGAAACAGCATCGATTCCCGGTAGACGGTGCCTGTATTCGCCAGTTCGATTCGGTCGCTGGTTTTGGAAAGCGAGATCGCCCGGGCAATCGTTGCCACAGCGGTTTTCTCCGAAAGTCCATCATACTCATCGCTGCCCGTCTGGTTATTGACATAGTGAGTGGCAGCCTGAATATCGGAACCGCTTACAACTCCGGCGATGATCGAAGTGCAGAGCAAAACGAAACAGGAAAATCTCATCAACAGAAATGGGGCACAAGATTTAACATGATCTGACATGAACAGGAATCCGAAATCAATGATAGGTTTTACGTGAGGAAATCAGGGGTCAACTATGTGGGAAGAAGTAAGGAATGATCTGCATCTGAAATGCCTGTAGACTGAAATAACCAAAAAAAGCGGCAGCCCAGACCATTGTGACAAATCTTAGTGGGCTGGTACTGATACTGCGACTCAGAATTTTCGAATTCATGTACAACAGGATCATCGAATACAGGAACATCACGCCGCCATTCATGGCAGCGGAAGTTTTAATCAAAAACAAAGGCTGACTGAAATGCGGATTAATTGATCCGTAGAGCAGGATCGCTGATCCTAACAGAATTTCTCCCCACAAGAAGAAATAGTAGAGTTTGCTCAGAGACCAGTGCTCGTTTTCCCGCAAATAATTGACTTTGAGAATATCCGCAGAGATACGGGCCGTCGCATCCAGCACCCCCAGTTCCGTAGTCAGCAGAATCGCCACCCCCATCAACAGAAACAGCAGCTTGAACGTGTTCCCTAATTTTGCTTCCAGAAGCATCGCCTGGCCCCAGATAAAATTCAGCCCTTCACCAAACTTATCCATGCCCTCCCGAAGCTGGCCATTGGCTTCATAAAACAGGGAATACGATATCAGAGACAGCAACACGAGGCAGGCCAGACAAGTCAAAAAGAAACTGAAAAAGTGTTCGATATTGGCTGCTCGCCACCACTGTTTCCAGCGTTCCTGATTTTCCGGCGTATGTTTGAAATGATAGCCGACTTCACTGACCGCCTCTTCCTGTCCGGTAATCGGACTCGTAATGCGGCCAATGTACTTCCCCATTCCATAGCCTTTGTCTTTGATAAAGTTGCTCTGCCCCAGGTTCATCGTTCCCCCGGCACCCGCGAAAGCCAATGCCCCCAGCAGTGCCATCGTTCCCAGACCGCTGGAAGCGTCAGGCATTTTGCCGATACTGACGGCTCCTTCCAGCATGGCGGTCACTGCATAAGGCTGGATGAGATAGATCCCCAGGATGACGGCGATCACAAAAATCATACCCACCAGAAAGATCTGAATCTTTTCTACCGTATTGTAAACCACAGGTCCGGTGGTCAAGACAACCCCCACCAGCAACAGTCCCGCAATTCCCAAAAACGCGCTATACTTCGCCTCGTAATTGAGATCCGTACCCTGCTGAATGTTCTGAAATATTAGCGCCGACTGATCCGGAATCTCATTCTGTTGAAAAGCCAGACTTAATTCGTCACGTTCCGTCTCACCCATGGTACCGCGCCACTGTAGCTTGCCTGAATCTGAAGAATAACTCGCCTTCTCAGAGACCTTCGACAAATCGAATTGCGCTGGCGCAGGATCCAGTTGCGCAACTGCGATAGTCTCCGGGCCCAGAAACGTCCAGCTCAGCATGGTTCCCGCTCCCGTGGCCCAACCGGGCCAGGCCCACGGGACAATATTTAACAGCAGCATGATCCAGGCCCAGTTTTTGTTCAATCGACAAAACCCGGTAATCGCACTTTCGCCGGTCACCAGCGTCCAGCGTTCGATTTCCATATTCATAAAAAACTGGGTCATCACTCCCAGCAGACAGGCCCAGAAAAATATGAAGCCGGTTTTGTAAGTGATATAAGGCCAGAGTACAAACTCACCGGACCCCAATGACAAACCAGCCAGCATGATGCTGGGACCAATCATCTTTTTCCAGGAAATCGCGGCAGGCAGATCGCGATACTTTAACGGGGGCAGGGACTGGTGTGGGATGACATCATCGGGAACCAGTTCTTCCTCAACAACGGCACTATCGTCTGACATGTAGAGCGTCTTTCTTGAATGGCGAGCAAAATTCAGAAGCAGATCATTCTAAAATGAACCCGATCAGACCGCCACTCTCGCTGAGAACTTCGATCAGATTCAGAGATTCCAGAAAACAGATCTCGTTTTCTCTCAATCCGAGTTGATCGGTTTGATCCAGGAGACCTGCGTTATCAGATGATTCAGAGAGGCAAATGAAATGTGGGCATTAGTTGCATAGCGAGGTGAAGAATTCGCAGGGAAGGTCGCCAACGTTGCGTCACCTACCAGAAAGACATTGAAGTCTTGTGATAGATTTTCATAGCCGGCAGTTGTCTTACAGAAACACATGTCTGTCGCATAACCGGTTAACAGCACATGGCGGATCCCCTGCTTCTTTAAAAATTCCTTCAGAGGTGCATAGCCTTCCCGGTCGAAGATCAGCACATCATCATCGTGGACCGTAATGTCGGCAGTAACAGGCACCGGCACATCCCAGAACCCCTTGCCGTTAAAGTGATCGCCGGCACTCAAACCGGAAAACTGCTTGAAGTAATCAATCACAGGCTGTTCCTGCGAGAGTGTGATCTGCACAGGCAACGGTTTCCCCCGATAAGGCAGACTTTTCAATTGTTGTGCCAGATCCTTCCGTGCCTGTGCGCGTTCCTCTGATGTTGGATTGTAATCGAACGTGCGATACAACTTTTTTCGGATCGGATCCACTTTTCCAATCAGGCTGTACATGATCAGCGCATTCTGCTTTCGCATTCGTTTCAGAAAGGGATCTATCACTTCCCGCGTGTGCCGACCTGCTAAATGATTCTTTTCGGGAGTACAAAAATCCGCGGCGCCCGCTGGTTCTGGTGTCTGCCACCCTTGACCATCATCAATCCCCCAGGGATGAACCATGATCACTGCGGTCTTCTGAATCGAAATCCGATTCGGCATTTCGATAATTCCCCGGGCATTATAAGAAAATCGCCATGCGCGGACTGAAAGATCTGCATCGGCATCATCGACCAGCAGTGGAGATTCGAATCGGCGTGACTCTTCAATAGGTTGCACGAATTCGGAATGATCCGCGAGCAAGGGTTTTGCATTTTTGATCGGCTGCAATGTGTTTTGATATATACGTGGCTCGTCACCAGCCCACACCGGGTGTATTACCAGACTGTGACTGATAAGGCTCAAAGCCATGAGGGATAGAAACTTCATATCAGGATGACTCCTTGTAATAACCTCAGCGTTGCTGTTCCCGGTAGCGCCCGGCAATTTCACTCAGTCCCACAATTTCTGCCTGGTCTCCCGCTTGCTGCACCAGTTTGCAGATCAGCTTTACCGTTTCGAAATCGGGGTCTTCAACATACATGATGGAAGGATGACATAGAAAATCGAAAACAAGTTTCTGTTCAATCGCCTGCTGCACACACAACTCGACTGATTTCAAAAAGTACTTTCGCTTCCAGCGGCTTGTTCGGAAGGCCCCTACATCACTGATCGGGCTCATGGGTATTTCGACGAGCCCCGTTGGATAGACATAAGGCTGCGCAGACCGTTGAGCTTCCTGAATAGAATCAAATATTTCCTGCTGGGGCTCAGTCCCCGGCTCACTATATTTGTGACGAGGATATTTAGAACTGACCCATTGAAATCCTTCTGACTGGAAAAGCTTCTGCAAATCTTCCCGTTGATCGAGCCCGGCACTGGAACCGCCGGGTGTTCGAAAGCCGTCCGGCTTGATATTCAACCGTTGCTGCATCGCTTCGGTCGTGATCCGAACGTTGTGCTGTATTACCTCGGCTGCAGTTTTGCCTCCCAACAGCCAGGGAGATCGAGAAAAGCGAAATTGCGTTTTAGCAGGTTCGGTTGCCCAGACGTTGACGTGGTCGTAGGTATGATTGCCAATCGGGTGTCCCAGCTCTGAAATCTGTTTTATCCACTGCACATCCTTCTGTTCCAGTACGCGCCCGACACAGAAATAATGGACTTTACCTCCCAGTTCGCTAGCAATCTGAGCTGCTTTCAGCGAATAGTCTTTCGTTTCCTGATTCAGATTTCCTTTCTGGTAATCCCACTCCAGCATCTCTCTGCTGGGATACATGCGACTCATTTCAAGATCAAACGTGATCGCAATTTGTGCCTTGGGAGCCTTGTTGAGTCGCGCCTGCAGAGAAGAAAGTCGACTGCAGGACACCGCTGCAAGAGAAGCAGAAAAGAAGGCACGACGCGAAAGCGAATTCAGAAATTCCGGGTGCAACATAGTGAGCTCATCCAATCGGGAACAGTCAATTCAAGCTGGTTCAGACCGATTATATAAGAGTTAGCCCATGTTTCATCTGGAATTCTGACCTTATTGCAACGGTCAGGTACTCACAGCCGTTTCACCCCTGTTTTTCAGGCATTTTCAATACTAATCTGACTGATATAATTCCCCAAAAAATCAACACTGTATATTGCTTCGTACAGGTACTGCTGATACAATGTTTTCATTGTCTGAGAGTGGTAAATCCACACTTCCATTTCTGCCTGGGGGCAGCCGCGGAGCGACCGCTGTAGGTGTCGCTAATTTTATCGCGTGATCTCTTAGATGCGTATTTGATCGCAGCATCCTCGCTTTCACTCACTCTTTCGCATTAAGTGCTTGTCATTCACTGCGTGAGAGATATGCGCCATCAACTATGTCATTGTCAGGAATATGACGCGATAAAAAATGTCAGGCTTTGATCTCATGACGGAATCAAACAAGTACATTGAATCTGATCGGTTCGCTTTCGACCTCGTAAACAACCTCGCGCAATCACCCGGAGCCTTTCCGCAAACTGGAAAGTTCAGCAGTAGAATCTGGGCGCAGCTGTTCGGGATGACGGAGAAGAATTTCAAAGAGCTTCTGAAAGAATCCGGAATTCCCTACTTCAAATTCGGCAGCAATGTGATCGTTGATGCACACGACTTCTGGATCAGTCAGAAACAACGTGAATCGTAATTGAGCAAATCTGTTCGCTGCAGACACCACACTCGATACCTCTCTAGGAAATCAATTGCGACAAAATACTCCGATTAAGAATCTCAACCGACGGCAAATCTGAATTTAATAGAGTGGAGTTGTGTGTCAATTTATCAACATAATTCAGGACCTCGATGTAGTATTTTTTGTTTTAGTCAGACATACAGGTTCGATGAATAAGATCGTGACGCATTTATAACATTTTACCGTAAAATCAGGGGGTTTCTTACACCCCTGAGTGGTAATTCGGTAATTCTCATACAGGGAAAAACCTTCAAATGACGATTCAAACTTTTGATTTATATGTAAACATTGAATTTCATTCATATTTTGTTCACAGGGAAATGCTCATCTGTTTTGTCGATTGACGGGTGAAACATTTTTCATTCTCCCAACCGTTCAGGCAGGTCGATGAAAGTTCTTGTTGTCGATGATATTGGATACTCTTGTCATTATTATGCGCGGCTGGTAGAGAAAATTGGCTTCACAGCGGTGATGGCTTCGTCCGGTTTTGAAGCGATTAAATTGCTACAATCTGATAATGAGATTCATGTCGTTCTGACAGACCTTGTGATGAGCGGCATGGATGGTGTCGACCTGTTCCAGAAAGCACTGCAGCTGGAACGTTACTCTGACCATGGCGTCGTCCCTGCACCACAATTTATCCTGATGACCGCAGTACGTCCCGAGAACAATGCCCAGGATCGAAATCTACAACGGATCAAACTGGCCAAGGAACTGGGATTCTCTCGGATCATGTTCAAACCCCTGGACCAGGATGAGCTTAAACAAGAGCTGAATGACATGTCACTGAATGTCATTCATTCTTCCAATACTGAAGTAACTCTCGACCTCTATTCACCCACTCAAAAAATCAGGCAGTCGGTAAGAGAGATCATGGCGACTGACAATAAAGAAGCCGCCTCAGAATTCTTAGAAATACTTCTGGAAGAGATCGCCAACCTGAAAGAATATCTCAAAACCTCCTGACCACTCTTCACTCAGCACACGAAGCCCACTTACAATAAAACGGAAGTGTCAGCAGCCAGTTGGTGGTTACTGAATGTTCTCCGTTTTATTTAATCAATGTGTAAGTCAACATCATGGCCAGATGCGATCAGGGTTATCTCTGCATAGTTTGTGGTGAAGAAGTCGAGAATATCGAGGACAGCGGGCTCTATCTGCGCTATATTATCGGCGAAGTTCAAGAAGCAGAACTTCAAGAGCAACCAGAGTATCACATCCGCTGCAATCCCGCTCTCGCACAGTTTATCGTCGATGAGCAATTTACTCCTGTCACAGTAGAGGGACCATTCGATAAACGCGAGCTGGATCCTGATGAAGCCCGACAGAGGGAAACTCTGGTTACAGAAGGCTGGCATCGACTACAAACAGTGAAACAGGAGCAACTTTCTGTCAGTGATTTCCCACTGAAGCGGGAAACAAACGACAGCTGACCGAATTCGTCTGCGACATTTTTCACAGCCATTCTTCCTCCATACCGTGAACGATCAGCACCTGTTGTTCTGAGCAACAACAGGTGCTTTTTTTATGTAGATCAAGCTTGTCTGCGCCACGCCGATCCAGATGATACTCTCTCTTCGACAATAACCCAATTCACTGACCTTGAATCTTAGAGAGACGAATGCCCGTACAACCTCAAAAAGGACTGTTCATACCTGCCTGGGTCATCGCTTGTGTGTTTTCTCCCATAGTGGCAGGGGGAGTGGGAGCAATCACCTGGACCGCCAAGACACTCATCGAACACAGCCACCAACTGATACAGATCGATGAAAAACTGGATGCCAATAAAGAGCTGTTAATAGAAATGGTCAATTCACACGAACGACGGATCAGCCGCATGGAAGACCGCGTATTTGGGGAGCACTAATGCCCGAGATTCATCTCTCAGATCTGCCTGAATCACTGACAAAACAGATGGAAGGCCCGACACCTCCTGCTGACTTTGTCTCGAACGGCTGTAATTATTCTCCAGACCAGTGGGGAGGCGTTGATCTCCGCCCCGCCTGCCACTGGCACGATTACGCCTACCAGTTGGGAAGTTGTAAACGAGACCGGGCACGCGCTGATGCGGCCCTGTATCGTAATCTGCGCCGCTGCGATCTCGGAAAGTTTATGGCAAACATCTATTACCGTCGCGTCAGGCTGTTCGGAGTCGCCGCCTTTCACTGGGCGCCAGGTAAAGTTCCGCTCAACCCGTGGCACTACTTTCTCTTGTTTTTTAACAGGTACCTCCAATGGTGAGATTCATCCACTTCCTGCTCGTCATGTTGTCTACGTCCTGCCTGCACGCCCAGGCACTCGCTGTCAGGACAACAGAGACAAACTGCACTCCCCAAGGCTGTCGCCAGCTCATCGGAACCGGCGCCTGTGCATTCGTAGGAAATATCGCGGACCGCTCCGTTTACATTACTGCCGCGCACAATGTCATTCAGGCACGAACCATTCATGTCGGCTATGGTGGAACCTGGTGGGAAGCCCGGGTCGTTTTCAAGCGATATGAAGAGGAGATTGACTATGCCATCCTGGAAACCCAAAGAATTCCCGCGTCACACTGTTTCATACTTTCGGACACTCAACCGATAGACGGAATGGAGGCTATCGCTTACGGATACTCAAACGGAGTTTACAACCTCAAATCCCTGCGAGCCCGCATCCGGGTAACGCGCCGCGGGCATTGCTTTTCCAGACTGGTCGCAAAAGGAGATTCCGGAGGTCCTATTCTTGTCAATGGACAGATCGTAGGCATCATAAAAGGTCATGACCAGACTCACACCATCTACACGAATAGCATGTTGATTCGAAACAAACTCATCAATCTGTATGGCAGACTGCCCGACTGCCACCCACCCGTGTATCGGAAATCAGATCGCGCTTCACCCTCGCAACAACCAGAAAGCAATCGCAACGAACAGTTTGCTGCACTGGAGTCCGAGATTACCAGACTGAAACAACAGCTCACCCAACTGAAACAGACTCAGATTCCTGTACAGCTCATAGGTGCAGACGGATCGATCAAACAGGAACAGAGGTATCAACTCGGTCAACCAATCAAATTACGTTTCAAGGCCGTTAACAAGTGAGGCGAATTCATGCCGGACGGCGATATTTTAGAAGTAGAATTTCCCATTCAGGAAAAAGGAGAAAAGGAGATGGCTGTAGATTTATCCGACAATGTTGCCAATCACATGCTGACGCAACTCATGCAGACCGGAACCGTCGCGCAGAATAACTTTGTGACGGTGCAGAAAATCGTGGATTACGACTACCTGGAAAACAAACGCATGGTAACCCTCGATGAAGCGGTCGGCATTCGTGAAGTCGCCAGTAAAGTCACTCCCGCAGGTCCGTCGCAGGCCAGCTGATGACCGACCCACTGGAAGAACTCATCAGGCAAACAACTCTGTTTCATGATCGCCTGATTAACGAAAACAATGAGCTCGACCGGGCGTTCCAGAATGGAACGTTCGGCGAGCTCATGGATTCCTGGAGCGAATTTAATGACAAACGAAACCACGCAGCCGACAAGCTGGAAGGAGAAACTGGCGCAGATGTGGTGGGGCGTGAAAGTGGGGGAACGAGCGGAAAACCTGAGACAGACAGCGAGACGCTTTGACAACGTCGATTCCCTGGTGATGTCCACACGGGAAAAACTGCTGGGCAAAGAAATTGTAGATAACAATCGTCCTGAGGGCGAAGACATGCACATCGGAGATTACAGCAGCGTCACGCATCAATATCTTCCCCCAACAGGCAATGCGGCTGGAACACTCGCCAGGCTGGCTGTGGGAGCTGGACTGTTAGCAACCGGAATCGGTGTGCCGGTCGGCGGTTATTTGATCGCGGATGCGTTACGACAAAAACCATCCACAACAGATGAGATCGTGATACCCGCCGATCAGGACACGCTCTTCAATCTGGAACTGGTAGAGTAATTTATCCCGGTAGTTCCCTATCAGCACTCCTGACTGAATGCACCCCAAGACAGGAAAACAATCACATCTAAAATAATCGGTATGGACTGTCTTGGAATCATCTAAATTCAGAAAGGTAAAGGTACCATTTATGCCTCAATTTACTGTCTACCTGGCACGAGAAAAAAATGGACACCCGGTGAAACGTCTGGATCGGGAAGCACAAACTCATGTACTGGCGGCCAAAATCGCGCAAGCAGAATACCCGGAACTGGTCGTCAATTCGGTGCTGGTCAAACACGAACTCATCTCATTCTGTGCCCGTTGTGGCGGCCCCATTTTTAAAGCTGACTATCACAAAGATCAGATTCGACAGCGAAACGATTCTAATCGCTGCCTGGATTGTCTATAGCACGACTAAAGACCCAGCCCATGGAAATCAAAGATCGCATCAAAAGTTTCAGGCGAATTAAAGCCTCCCAATTGATCCCTAACTCCCGAAACTGGCGAACCCATCCCGCAGCCCAGGAAACAGCGCTGCGAACCATCTTAAATGAGATTGGATTCGCAGCAGCCTGTCTGGTTCGGGATTGTGGTGACGGAACATACGAATTGATCGACGGTCACTTGCGGGCCAATATCGCCGAAGATACAAAAATCCCCTGCCTGATTTCAGATCTGACAGTCTCAGAAGCAGATCAGGTTCTGGCGACGTTTGACTCGATTACCAGCCTGGCAGAGACTGATCAATCCGCACTCTATGCACTGCTTGAGTCAATTACAACAGAATCAGAAGACCTGCAGGGGTTGCTTCAGAATCTGAAATCCTCATCCCCGGAATTACCTGAGCAGGAATCCGGAGTCGATGAAACCGAATTGCTCACAGAACGATTCTCTGTTCTGGTAGACTGCAAAGATGAAGCGGAGCAATTCGCACTTCTGGACTATCTGAAATCAGCAGGATATCAATGTCGCGCCTGGATCTCATAAGGGAATCGCCCATTATTCGAACTCCGCGGGTGATGCAGCTGGAAGGGATGTTCGGGCTCGCAGCAGAAACCCGAAGTCGTGAGCAGTGGTCAGTAGAACTTCCACTTTCCGAGCGTCCCTGGAACATCGGTCTGATCGTAGGCCCCTCCGGGTGTGGCAAGACGACCATCGCCAGGGAACTGTTTCAAGATCACTTCGTCGATGATTTTGACTGGCCCAGCGAGAAGTGCATTATCGATGGCTTCCCGCAAAAGATGGGCATCAAAGAAATCACCAGTCTGCTCTCATCAGTTGGATTCTCATCTCCTCCCGGCTGGCTGCGTCCTTATCATGTTTTGTCCAACGGAGAGCAATTTCGTGTCAAAATGGCTCGCGCCCTGGCGGAGCTTTCCGAGCTGGTCGTAATTGATGAATTCACTTCCGTCGTCGATCGCACGATCGCCCGCACTGGCAGCTGTGCGATCGCCAAAACAGTTCGTCGCCGTGGTCAACAACTTGTCGCGGTGTCCTGCCATTATGATATTATCGACTGGCTGAATCCTGACTGGATTTACCAGCCGGCACTGGATGATTTCCAATGGAGGTGCGAAAGGCAACCACGGCCCTCAATCTCCCTTAGAATTGTTAACGTGCATCGAGATGCGTGGCACCTGTTCCGCAAACATCACTATTTAGACGCTTCCCTTCATCAGGCTGCCAATTGTTTTGTGGCACTCGTTGAAGAACAACCAGCTGCCTTCACAGCTGTAATGTATTTTCCGCACCCGAAATCTCCTTCCTATCGGGAGCACCGCACGGTCTGTCTACCGGACTTTCAGGGAGTGGGAATCGGAAATGCTTTGAGCGAGTATGTGGCATCGCTCTACAGTTGCAAGCACCGTTACACGAGTGTCACCGGCCATCCCGCCATGATCCGCCACCGCGCCCGTTCTCCCTTGTGGAAAATGACCCGGAAACCATCCACTGTTCAGAGGCAAGCTGGTTTTGAAAAACATCGAAAACAAATCGTCGCTTCAAGTCGTGGCAGGTTGACCGCCAGCTTTCAGTACATTGGCCCTTCTCGACAGCGAGACGCACAAAGCTTCGGCCTGCTTTGATCAGGTACCAGAACTCACCACGCAACACAGCGTTTCCAGGCCGTATGACTGCGAAACGCTTCCGCAGACGCCACACCGGACTGTGCGCCGCGGGCAACGCACTGCTGCAACATGAGGTCCTGCAGAGGTGAAAAGCTGGCATCTTTGCCTCGCTGCAGTTGACTCTGATGACAATTCAACATCGCGACCTTGGTTTCAACAAAAGAACTGACATCGATATAAAAATGAGGATCAAACTGAGACATATTCACAGTATCCATCCACCAGAGAACCGGTGGTTGCATTAAAGCAGGAGACTCGGTTTTGTTTCCCGCCGATGCACTGAACCAGGTCGCCGCCTCGGTAATCACAGAAGCAGCTCGATGATCTGCATGATAGTCACTCTGTGAGTGAGCAAGCACCAGGGTTGGTGTAAACTGGCGGATTATTTCAGTCAGCAGACGACGTTGTTCCAGAGTGTCGAATAGAGCCCCGTCCGGACTGCCTCCGAAAAACAGCTCTGCCCCAATCAACTCCGCAGCCGATCGCATTTCATCCTGACGTACTTCAGTCAGATTCTCTACAGGAGGATCAGGCTGACCTTTATCGCCTTGACACATGACACAAATGCCAACTGCGGCCCCTTCCTGATTGGCCCGTGCCAGAGTGCCTGCACAGAGCAGTTCTGCATCGTCAGGATGCGCCACCACGGCCAGAATCCGTTCCTGATCAAAATCAATCTTCATCTGAAACAACTCAATCTATGAATACGTGAGATATTTATCGCAAACGGATGTCAGGCAACTCTGACACATACTCCGCGACCGTCAATGATACATCCGAGTGCGTTCTCAAGAGTGAAGCGGGGCAGGCACTGGTAACGGGCCCATGTAAAACACGACGGACGACCGAACTCTGCCAGAGACGGTTGCAGTAAAAGTGCAGTTCCCGGGCCGCTAGGATTTCCTTCATCCCGACGGTGACAGCACGCCAGGGAATAATTGAAATCTCACCCCCTACCGTAACCGAATTGATGGTTCGCGTCTCTCGTGTCAGATTCAGATTCCGTGTGGGATAGGCAGCAAATTCTTCAGCAGAAATCTCTTCACCTGGTTCTGGAGGTTCGTTGAAAGCCATGTGGCCATTGATTCCGATTCCACCAAAACAGGCATCCACACCACCCCGCTGGTCGATAGCCCGCTGGATAGCCCCCACATCATTCGGATCCGGGCAGATACGATTCTCGGGCAGTGGCGCGAGTTCAGGATTCACCAGATCATAAAACTTCCGATTCATATAACCGCGAAAGCTCAGGGGGTGTGTGATGTCGACCCACTGATCATCATCGGTCAGATATTCATCCATGTTGATCAACATCACATCCTGAATGGAATACTGCCGCTGATTCAGAATCTCGGCCAGCACTGGATACTGATCAACGGGACCAACGGGCACAATCAATGTCGGCTGACGGCCCGCTTCCCGGGCCTGCTCGATCACACTCAACATCGCATGGGCCATATGCTCAGCTACGGCAGGCATATCTTTGACCACGGAGAATTTAACATTTGTTCCCTGGGCTATTTCATCAGGAGTAACCTGCAGGTAATCCGGAAATTGTGCGGACATAATACGGAAGGTTCTTTATTCGAGGTTCACTTGGGTTGTTTCGAAGGTATGGTTTCTGGCAGAATCCAAAAACGCAGCATGGAATAATGGATTCTGATCACTTTATAATAACAGACATTCTTGAGAGATGCTTCCATGTGACAGCTTTCAATTTATATCAATCACGATTGCAGTTTTAGTCATTTTATCTACCCCCGAGGAATTCACAATGAAATTGTTTCTGGACAGCGCCATCACTGAGGAGATCAGACACGGACTCGAATACTGGGATCTGGATGGCCTGACAACCAACCCCAAACATATCAAAAGTTCGGGTAAGCCGTTTTTAAAGGTGATCGAAGAAATCGCAGAGCTCTTTGCCGGCACTGACAAACCAGTCAGCGTCGAAGTCAATCCGCATATCACTGATTGGGAACAGATTGTCGAGGAAGGGGCTAAGCTGGCGAAAATGTCCCCCAACTTCGTAATTAAAGTGGGGGCCAGTGAAAGTGGATTTAAAGCGATTCGTGAATTGACCAGCCAGAACATTCGAACGAACGCCACCCTGATCTTTTCCGTGGCGCAGGCCTGGCATGCAGCCCGGGCCGGAGCTTCTTTTATCAGCCCCTTTATGGGCTGGAAAGAAACCTATGGTGACTCAGCAACTACCTTCATTATGGAAGTTGCCGAAATGCTGGAGCGTCACGAGTACGAATCAGAAATCATTGCAGCTGCAATTCGCAATGGTCGACAGATTGCCGACGTCGCCATTGCCGGCGCTCACTGCGTCACCGCGGGGCTTGGAGTCTATCAGGACAGCATGCAAAATCCCTATACGGTCCATGGCGAGAAAGTCTTTCAAAATGCCTGGGATGAGACTCCTCACGAATAACTCTTCAATCATTAATCAGTTACCAGATCAATTTCAATTTTCTAAATAGATCAGGATTTCCCATGCGCTCAGCGAAGATAGACACAGCAAAACTCATTCGTCTGTGGCTGTTTCTGGTTTGCCTGTCGGCAGCCAACTTCAGTCTGCTCATTGAAAGCGCATCGGCCGCCGACCCAAAGTCACAAAAGCCGAATGTCATCCTCATCTTTACCGATGACCAGGGATCAATTGATGTAAACTGCTATGGCTCCAAGGACCTGATCACTCCCCACATGGATTCCATTGCCAATCAGGGAATTCGCTTCACCCAGTTCTATGCCTCGGCCCCCGTCTGTTCTCCATCCAGGGCAGGTATGCTGACCGGCCGATTCCCACGACGCGCTGGTGTTCCAGGAAATGTCTCTTCACATCATGGCAAGAGTGGTATGCCGCCGGAACAGGTGACAATTGCAGAAATGATGCGGCAGGCGGGATATCAGACGGCCCATGTCGGCAAATGGCACTTGGGATATACTCCCGAAACCATGCCCAACGGACAGGGCTTTGACCGTTCATTCGGACACATGGGTGGCTGTATCGACAATTATTCTCACTTCTTCTACTGGAATGGTCCGAACCGACACGATCTCTGGGAAAACGGCAAAGAGGTCTGGCACGACGGTGAATTCTTTCCTGATCTGATGGTCAAACAATGTCAGAATTTCATCAAAGAACCGCACGAGAAACCGTTCTTTCTGTACTGGGCCATCAATGTGCCCCACTACCCGTTACAGGGGAAAGACAAATGGCGTAAAAAATATGCACACCTCGAATCCCCCCGCGATAAATACGCGGCCTTCGTTTCTACTATGGACGACTGCATCGGCGAGGTGTTACAGACTCTGAAAGAAACCGGCTTGCGTGAAAACACGATTGTTATTTTTCAATCCGATCATGGACATTCTACTGAAGAGCGTACATTCGGAGGGGGCGGAAATGCGGGCCCGTATCGAGGAGCCAAGTTTAGTCTGTTCGAAGGAGGCATCCGGGTACCCGCCATGATTTCCTGGCCGGGTACGATTGCGGAAGGAGAAGTTCGTTCCCAACTGGCGACTGGCTGTGACTGGTTGCCAACAATTGCTGACCTGACCGGTGCCCCACTCCCCAGACACAAACTGGATGGAAAAAGCCTGAAAGCTGTAATCGAATCGGCTGAAGCTCCCAGTCCGCACGATAATTTCTACTGGCAGATCGGCAAAAGCTGGGCCATCCGCGAAGGGGACTGGAAACTGCTGGGCCATCCCCGAGACACCAGCAATCAGGCTCCCTTAAGCAAGGAAGACCAGCTCTTCCTGGTAAATCTCTCCCAGGATATCGGCGAAAAAAAGAATCTTGCCAAACAGTATCCGGAGAAGGTCGAACAACTCAAACAGATCTACGAGAACTATCTACAATCCCTGACTGACTGATTTCGATTCTGGAATGGACACTCAAGATGCAACAACCATCTGACCGACATACCCCAGGCAGGCGCAAGTCACCTGCCTGGGTCATCTCTGTCGCTGTTTTTCTGGTGATCTATCTGATACTCCAGCAACAGCAACGGGGGAAACAACCAGAAGTCCCCGGAAGCAACCATTCTGTGTCTGTCGCGACAGATGGATCAGATCAGGATTCACAGCCGACCAAAATCGATGCAGAACTCCTGCGTCAAACTGCAAGCGATCGAGAACTTCCAGAGTCACCGACCACTTCCTCAGGAAAAGCTGCTGCTCCCGCTAGAAAGACGGTGCAGACTCCAGCCAGTTCGAATCGTCCTCCTCCGGGCTCCAGCAGCGACTCAAAAGAATCGCGTCCTGAACTTGGACAGCTACAGAAGTCCGGAAATCAAGTCTGGGAATCTACGGCAGGATTGACCTATGGTCCTGGCAGCCAGGAAAGACATCGCCTGAAGCATGTCATGCGTCACGCAACCGACCAGCCTCGTCGCCCGGGCAAACACGGTGTCTTTGCAGGAGAGGGCGAACAGGCGAAAGTCCTGGCATTAATCGATGAAGCTTACCTGAAAGCATTACAGGGAGGCAGAACCGTACAAAAAAAGCAGGATGGGCAACGCACTGTTTACACAGTCGACATGCAACGTCCGGTTGGATACGTCGGTGGCCAGGTCGGAAACCGGATGGGAAAACCTCCTGCCAATAAGATCCGACTCGTACTGGAAGGCTCCAGTGTAATTACAGCATTTCCCATGTAACGACTTGTGAAACAGGATCACGCGATAATGTATTACACCGGAATCTGCCCCGCTTGCGAACAGGGGGCTCTGGGACTCAGAATCTGTAGCAGTCAGTTGGACCTCGCGATCCTTTGTGATGAATGCGATGCACTGTGGCTCTCCAGTGACACATCCGTGAGCCCTATGTTCCCGGAACAACCAGACCTTCCCTGCCCTTCGTGTAAAGGCAATCTGAGCGAGCCCCCCGCACACTGGGCCGGTCTGGGTGAGATCTACGAAAGAGGCTGGCTGGAATTCGTCAGAGGGATGGCGGACTAAAACTCGCCTGACTCACCCGATTAAAATTCGATTTCCAGAGTCTGCTTTTCTTTGAGAACTTTGGACTGAATTCTGATCGTGTCGCGGGTCGCGGGTATTTTGGAACCGGGAACTTTGACGATCAGTTGAGCCACCCGTTTCTTTAGTGGCAGATAGTCCCCTTTATCCACCGGGCGGATATCGCCTGTGGCCGTGGAAGTGAACGTCGAATTGGGCCAGCGCACATCCCAGGGGATAGCCTGCCGATGACTGTCTGTCCCCAGCACCAACCCCATCAGGTCTGAAGCACGATACCGCGTCGACTTATAACTGGTTGGCAACTTAACCTGGATGATGATCAGATAATCCTCATTCAGATCAGGGTCTTTGGGTACGGTCCAGGCAGTAAAGCTCCCCGCCGTGACGGCATTACCCATCGGTTTGAATTTGAATTCACCTCCACCACTGCCTGAGCCGTCCCCATCAGCATCACCATCCCCTTTCCCCAGATGCAGGGAAACATCCGCTTCCATTTCTTTCAAGGCTTCTTCAGCCTCACCGGTCAGCGTCTTGATGGGTTGCATTACATCGAACTCAGTCGTTTTGCCTCCAGCCTCTTCCTCGACACGCGTATCCAGAGGACCGTTAAATGCAAATTGATCTTCATCGTCGAGAGTGACAACAGTAGAGAGATGATCGTTGCCCTGCATCCCGCCCACAATGACAATTGCCATGACTGTTAATATCGTTGAGTGTAACAGGAGAGAAAACAGGTAACCGGTTGCCATGAAGCTGGCCAGCCAGACGAAAATCTTTTCCTTTACGGAGAGAATGGGTTCATCCTCTTCCGAAGCCTGACTCTCTGCGGCGGATAGTCCACGCTCTCTGAGCTGATTGACTAGAGCTGTGTCCTTCACTGGTGATTTCGTGGACCGGATCTGGTTCGACATGGACGACGTCGCCGAATGGGAAAAACCAGTCTGACTCTCGCGTGATAGCAGATTGTCAGACGGCTGAGTATTTCTAATGTTCATGGGCTCTGTCTTGCATGACTCGATGATATTATATGCAGACGGCCCGTCTCAGCTAACTTTTCACTGAGACTCTCTACGTCAAATTATATAGTAGAACTACTAGATTTGAATGATTTTTTCTGCAGAACTCCACCTTCTATGACAGTCGCGAGACCGACAAGCCCGGAAACAGACAGTGTACATGTACAGAGTGAGCTCACGGGCCTGGTGTCTGGTCGAGCCTGAAATCGACGGTTTAAACGAGAACCCTGTGTAATTCCTGAACGGTGGTAATCCCTTCCAGAACCTTGGCTTTTCCAGATTCTTCCATCGTCGTCATGCCTTTTTCTGATGCAAGTTTCAATAATTCGGTTTGAGTCGCTCCCCTCAGGATCGCTTCCCGCAGTTCTCCACGTACTCCCAGAGTTTCAAAAATCCCCGTCCGGCCCAGGTAGCCCGTCTGGAAGCAATGATCGCAGCCCGCTCCCATTGCAATTTTGGAATCGGCTACTTGATCGGAATTTACTCCCAGATATTCACAGGCGCCCGAATCTGGCTGGTAGGGAGCCCGACATTTCTCGCAGATGCAACGAACAAGTCTTTGAGAAATAATTCCCTGCAAACTGTCAGTGATGAACATGGAAGGAATCCCGAATTCTCGGAAGACATCGATTGCCGCCACTGCGTCGTTGGAATGCAAAGTCGAAAGGACACGAATCCCCGTCAGCCCTGCCCGCACAGCAATATGCGCAGTCTCGGAATCTCGAATTTCTCCCACCATGATCACATTCGGATCCTGACGCAAAACCCCGCGGAGCGCCTCGGCAAAACTGAACCCGATTTTGGGATCTATCTGAATCTGGTTCACCCCTTCAATACGTCGTTCGACCGGATCTTCAATCGTCGCCAGACTCATTTCCGGCTGGTTAAGGTAATCCAGGCAACTGTAAATGGAGGTGCTTTTTCCGGAACCGACCGGTCCGACACTCAGAATCATCCCATACGGAGCTGTACAATATTTGGTGATTTCAGAAGTCTGAGCTTCACTGAGACCGAGTTCGTTAAAATGAGTAAAACGTTTGTGATCCGGCATGAGCCTTAGCACCAGCCGCTCCCCGTGGATGGTGGGACCTGAACCGACACGAATATCGCGACGGTTCTGCAGAGTCTGGTTATTAATGTGCCCGTCCTGGGCCAGCCGCCGTTCTGTAATATCCATATTGGCAGCCAGCTTGAGACGGGAAATCACGGATGCTGCCGCTTCCTTGGGAAGCTGGATGATATCGTGCAACATTCCGTCGACCCTTAATCCGTCTTCGAGGGGATCTAAATGAATATCGGTCGCCTGGAGTTGAAAAGCACGCTCCATCAGTAAGTCAACCAGCGGGCCGGGCCCTACTACGTCAATCAGTTCCCGCAGCTCGGCCTGGAGTGCCTGTTGCCGCCCTTCATTTTTGTTCTCGGTATTCGCAGGAGTATCTGACATGACTCGACTCTTTCTGTCCTAACAATAAGCTTCGGTGAGAGAAATGTGACTGGGAATGGCTGATAATCCAGCTCGTTAAATCAGTTTAAAGAGGCCAAGTCCTCCCAGAACCAGACTGCTGATCAAGACAACCACCCCGAGAATCCGCAAATTCTTTCGACGATCTTTGAGTGCGGTTGCCCCCAGGAGTAATCCTGCCAGAGAAAAGGAGATCGTGGCCCCTAACGCGATTTTCGGATCAGGGGTCAGGGTGTCGCTGATGTATAACGCAAAACAAGCCACCGCGGAAAGCACTGCGACAATGCCCAGCAGAATCGGCATTGAAAATGTACGGCGCCGCTCGATGCGCTCTTGTTTAACAGCCTGGCTCAGATGCGCGACTGCCTCCTCTTCGGAAGCGGTGATGAACCACACCTTCTTGAGACCAGAGATATTTAAAACCTCTTCCACCATTTCACTGGTATTCAGGATCGCAGTTTTTCCCCCCTGCTCATCGACCAGCTTCCAGACCTGGATCACGATTGCCACCAGAGAACTATTAATAAAATCCAACCTGGTCAGATCAATGATGACGCTGGGAGACTGCTGATTTTTGACTTCCGTCAGCAATGTGTCGCCGAGAGATTCCAGCTCATCCCAGGCGGATTCGTTCAATTCCGGTAACAATTGCACCTTGAGATGGTCATTGACGGCAGTGATATGATAGGGAACTTCTTCGGTAGCCATGAACCAATCTCCATTGTTTACGATACGTCTGGTATCGGAGGGCCCAGTATCAGCTCAATGCTTCCACATTGATTGCTTATTTTGAAGTAATGGTCGTCTTACTTTCAAAATACCATTGTGCCCTGATTTTACCTATTGCAATTTGGACCAAACCACGTGATTTACTAAGTATTTTCAGAGAAACGACTTTGCTTCACGACAAGTTAACAGATTTGGATAATCATCTTTATACGACCAGCACATTTCAGTGCACCTGCGATCACATGGCCTGCAGAATCTGGATCGCTGGAAGTAAACCATGGTCTGCTATTCGGAATCTCTAAGGTCATAAGTACTTAGTATATGCTGACAGGTTGCTGTTATGTCAAGTTTTCCGAAGGTAGCGATTATGTCTGCCAACCAAGTTAGAAAGGTCAAACAGTTAAATGCCAGATGGTTAGCTGAATTTCAGTTTGACTCTGCTTTTTGAGCGTATTTATAATAGGGAAACAACCGATTTGACAAAATAGGTTGTTTTTGCGCACAAGCTCTCGTTAGTATCAAAAGCTTCAACTCAGCAGGATCTGACAGGCTCCAAAGACACATCTGTAAGGGCCACTCCGCAGAATTTTCCAACTTATTTTCTTCCAGGAATAAAGTGGATAGATTCGGCCGAAAAGTTAGCACATAATAATATTAAGTAAGAGAGCGATCTCTACCCGAACAGATTGAAGTCTTTCAAAACAGACTCAGGAAAACCCCATGACTCGTTTCAGTAAAATCCTGTTGGTCCTGGTACTGGTATCCAGTATCGCCTTTATGGGATTTGCCGCGGCCTCCGCTGTTGGTGGCCCTAACTGGCTTCAGGAAAAAGATAAGCTGACAAACTACCTGTTTGAGTATCAGCCCGGTGAGAATCCGACCTGGACTGTCAAAACCAGAAGAGGTGGTGAGCAGATTTCATCCTCTCCCGTGCTGGCAAAAGTGATCGTCGCTGCCCAGAAACACCAGATTCAGCAACAAAACGAACAACTCTCAGAGATCACGAAACCGATTGCTCCCATGGAGAAGGCGATCAAGAACTGGGAACAAATCAATCAGGTTGATCGTCAGGCCATGGATACTAAGGCAGCAGAACTGCAACAACAGATCGCGGCACTGGACACGCAGATCACCCAGCTGGCCAATGAAGGTATCAAGATCAGCCAACAGACCCTGGAAATTAATCAGGAAGCTGCTGAGCGACGTGCAGACGTCTTCCGGCTTCAGGATCAGATCGATGAAATCCGCAATGAGAAATACCTGACCCAGGAACAGCAGAAAACACTGCGTGATTACATCGCAAGAATCGAAGGAAAAGTACATCGGCTCCAGAGACAGAAAACGCTGCTGGAAAACGCAGTCAAGGGATCTGACAACAAAGAGCTTACTCAAAAATAAATCCCTCTGAATTCAGTCTCAGACTGGTTTCAGATTTTACCAGATACAAACTTCAATTTTTATCAATATCAGGAGCGATTAGATGTCGTTTGTCGGCAAGGTACTGGTCGTCGTTCAAGTTGTCCTCAGCGTCTGCTTTATGGGTTTCGCCGGAGCAGTCTTTACAGCACAGACGAACTGGCGTAACGAAAGCCTGAAGCTCAAGGACAATGTAGCCAGCATGCAGAAAAGCATGAACGAGCTTGAGTCCGAGTACAGCAATTACAAAACGGAAATGACTCAGAAAATGAATGATGCCCTGAGTCAGGCTCAAACGGCTAAAGCCGCCAATGACGCCCTGAAAGCACAGAATAAATCTTATCAGAATCAGTTGGAAACTGTGCGTGCTGAAAGAGACACTTCGGTAGCCCAGGCTGAAACTACGGGTGAAGAAGCGAACTTTCGTCGTCAGGAATCAGATCGCCAGCGCGTAGTTAACAAAACCCTGCATGACACAATCAATGACCTGCGGGCTAACATCAAGAGCCTGGAAGATACGATTTTCACCAAGAGTATTCAGGAAAAAACTCTGACTGCCAAACATAATAAGGTTCTCGAAGAGCTGAATTATCTGAATAAAATTGTCTCAAATCTGGGCATTGATCCGAATGACCCCGCGATTGCAGGCATGCAGACGCCACCGCCGGCCGTTGAAGGTGTTATTATCAATACCAAGAAAGACAAACGGAACGGAACCAGGTTTGTAGAAGTTTCGCTAGGCAGTGATGACGGGCTCAGCAAAGGCCATCAGCTATATGTCTACCGTTTTGGTAACAAGGAAAATGGTAATCGTCCCAAGTACCTGGGTAAAATTGAATTAGTATATGTTGATCCTGATACAGCAGTCGGGACTGTAATAGACGCCGCCAAGAACGGTGTGATTGAGAAAGGTGATCATGTCAACTCGAAGCTCTAAGTCTAAAGGAAAAGCAGCCACTGCAGAATCAGGTGGCCCGAACATTTATGTCGGCTTACTGTTTGTCTCCCTTGCCGCTTTAGTGACAGGAATTATTTTCCTGCTCATGCAGCTCTCCGCGTATAACTGGGAGCTGGGTTAACGGCAGCAGCCAGTCATAAACCAGTATAGACTCAGAGCCCGTCACCTCTTCCGGTGACGGGCTCTGTTTATTCCCATACTGGTTTTTACTCTCTTTATGAACCTGCCTCGATCTCATAACCAGCATTCTTCCATCCGCTGAACCCACCGTCCATAGAGATCACTTGAGTGTATCCCATCTTTTGCAGATTATCTGCAGCCAGAGCAGAGCGAAAGCCGCCACCACAGTACAAAATCAATGTGGTAGAGGTATCAGGGAATGCCCGCTCGATATCGCGTTCGATGATCCCCTTCCCGAGATGAATAGCACCGGGAATCCGTGCTGCCTGAAATTCATGATCTTCACGTACATCAATGAGGTGAAACTCATCGCCCGCTTGCTTACGTGTCTGCACATCCTGCACGGTGCATTCGGTCACTCTTGATTTCGCATCATTCACGATATCCAGAAAACGTTGAGAATGATTTTTACCCATTGTGGGTCCCTTTATATTCTGAGTAAAACAAATCTGACCATCCCGGCTCTCAGCCATGAAGACTTCTAGATAATCGCATGTCTCAACATCGAAGTCTACCTGGCAACAGCTAAGAATTCTTCCATCGCCTGATTGACCTCTTCTGCCGCTTCCAGAGGGGCCATATGCCCCACTCGTGGAATTTCACGACAGCTGGCCTCTGGGAGCCTTACAGCCATTTCTTGCATGATATCCGGAGGTGTCAGGACATCGTCACTGCCGACGATGAGTAATGCGGGAATCTGGATCTGATCAAGTACGCCCAGAAAATCATCACGCTCCGCCATGCCTCGCTGGCTGGCAGCAATCCCTTCAGGATCTGCTGCTTCGATTTCTGCAATCAGATCCTGTGCAATCTCCGGGTACAAGTCTCGTGATGTCTTACTCAACAGATTAGGGATCATTGCTGAAGCGACAGCTTCGGGGCCATGGCGTAACACCAGATCGACCATTTTTAACCGATTGCTGACCCCCTCTTCGGTATCTGCATCGGAACGTGTATCGCAGAGAATCAATGTTTTCAGTTTTTCCGGAAAGTGCCTCCAGAACTCCCAGGCAATATACCCTCCCATGGAAAGGCCACAGAAATTCACAGGCTCTTCGACTTCCAGTTGCGCAAGTAGTTCCTTCAGATCCTCAGCGTGTTGTTTCATACTCACCGTTCCGACCGTGACATCTGACCCGCCGAAGCCTCTCAGATCAGGAGCGATGACAGTATACTGCTGCTGGAAATGTGCAATCTGAGCCTGCCACATTCGATGACTTAACGGGAATCCATGCACCAGCAGTAGAGGCGGCCCTTCCCCGGCGATAGTAACCTGCATGCGAATCCCATTTACGTTTTGCTCTAGCATCTGCTGGCTCATTGTGTTGTCCTTCCTGGAGGTGATTCAGCGATCAGCCCGCGTGACTGGGAGGCGTATTCATCACTGTTGCGCCAGTTTTAAAGCGCGTGCGATTCCCTCTTCCAGAGATTCAGTTCTCTCCGAGTCAACATTCCAGACCACTTTTCCGTCCGTACCGATCACCCAGACCTGTGGGATAAATTCTGCCTTGAAAGCAAGCAGAGAATCAATTGCCCCATATCCATTGGGCCACGTGATTCCCGTTTCGTCCAGCCACTCCTGAATAACGGGAAGCAGATCTTCACCATCGGAGGTTAAACCGACAAACGCAACATTTTGATCTTTGAATTTCTCATGCACCTCCACCAGATGCGGTGCTGCCATTCGACAGGGACCACACCAGGTCGCCCATGCATCAACAACAATCACTTTACCCTTGAGGTAGTCGTCCTGATGGGGGTCACCATTCACCCAGCCTGCTGCTTGAATGGGAGGGGCCTCGGTCCCCACCTTCAACTGGGCCATACCCCCCTCGGGTAAGGTTGACTCCGGCAAACGGAACGCGAACCAGGAAGAAAAGATGACAGCTCCGGTGACAACCAGAGCCAGGGCAATCAGGAAATCTTTTTTAGCGCTGGAATTGGACATATACCTGCTCTCTGCCGATTGTACTTTGATATTTTAGAGGTTGTAGAGCTCGCCATATTTGCGATTCAACTGATCGACAAGCGGAACGTGTGAAAGGGTTTCTCCCGTAACTACTTCCAGTAATCGATTCGCTCGATAGCGTTTCCCGTGCTGATGAATCTTTTGATTCAACCATTCCTTGAGCGGGCCGAATTCTCCCCGGGCGATGAGATCGTCCAGGCCTCCCAGTTCACTGTCTGCAGCATTGAAAAAGTGAGCTGCATACATGTTCCCGAGTGCATATGTCGGGAAATAACCAATCAGACCAGCACTCCAGTGCACGTCCTGCAGGCAGCCATTCGCAGGCGTGTCCGGTGTAATACCAAAGTAACTCGTAAATTTCTCATTCCAGGCAGCCTCGACATCGGCAGGTTGCAGGTCTCCGGATATCAGCGCCTGCTCAAGTTCGAAGCGCAGCATGATGTGCAGATTATAGGTCACCTCATCTGCCTCAACTCGAATATACGAAGGACGTACATCATTGATCGCCCGATAAAAGTCATCCTGGGCAACATCAGCTAAGGCTTCCGGGAACTGCTGCTGTGCAGACTGATAGAAACAGTTCCAGAACGGACGGCTTCTCCCCACCAGGTTCTCCCACATCCGCGATTGAGATTCATGGATGCCCAATGAGGTTGAACTGCCGACGGGAGTACCAAAGTATTCCTTGAGTAACCCCTGCTCGTAGATACCGTGACCTGCTTCGTGCAGTGTTCCAAAAAAAGCTCCCGGAAAGTGGTGTTCATCATAGCGGGTCGTCAGGCGGCAATCCCCCGGACCGATTCCACTGCAAAAAGGATGCGCCGCGATATCAAGTCTGCCGGCATTAAAATCAAATCCAATCTTTTCAGCAGCGGAGAGACTGAATTCTCGCTGCTTTGCAACAGGATATTTTCTGGTCAGGAGGGAGACATCGGGGACAATTCCGGATTCTTTGATCGCAGAGACAAGTTTGACCAGTTCATTGCGCAACGGGGTAAAGGCCTGCTCGATCATTTCTGAAGTCGCACCGGGTTCGTACTCGTCCAACAGAGCATCGTAAGCAGTCTGCCCTTCAGATCCGAGCGAGGCAGCCTGTTCGCGTTTGAGGCCAATCATCTTTTCGAGCCAGGGCAGGAAATCATTGAACTGATTTTCCTTGCGGGCTTTTACCCACGCATGATGTGAAAGAGTCGCTACCCGGGACAACTCTTCTACAAGTTGACGTGGGAGTTTTGTCATTCGGTCATATTCATGTCGTGCCTCACGAATGTTGGCCTGCTCTACCGAATCTTCTTCCCACTCCGAAGCGCTTTCCAGTTCGTTCAGCAAGTCTCCTGTTTCCGGACTGGTAGCTTCCTGATGAACCATGCCTGCCATCATGGAAAGCTGATCTGCTCGATGACTCGCACCATCTGCCGGGAGATATGTCTGTTCATCCCATTCCAGAATAGCAGAACAGGAACTCAGCAGGGCCGCTTGTTTGAGTCGTGCGATTAATTGATCGTATGCTTTCTGGGAAGCATTCATGGAGATGCTCTTTCTAGTAGATTTTTTCTGATAAACGTGCATAAAGCACACGCTAAAAGATCAGGGATACTGACCACATTGTATGGGAGATGCAGGTGTAGAAATCAACCACTGCCATTCGGAAATTCGAATTCATTCCTGAGATGGTTCATCATCGTAGCGGCCTCCCATCTGATACAGAGGCAAAAATCGATAGTACACTTCCAGACAGAGTGTGCTGATGGTTGTGGAATAAAGCCGTCCACCATATGGTCCCCAGGGGGGGCGTGGATCCCAGCTACCTGCATTTTCTCCACGAGTGACCTGCTCCGAAATTAATAGATCTCGTAAGTCTTCATTCCAGTCCCGCCAGGGTGCTCCTCCATATTGATACATCGCCAGAGTGCCGTAGTACCAATAGTACAGATTGTATTCTGAGAGGCGTGGAGGGCGATCTGAAATAAACTGAATTGCTTCTCGACAGGCTGGGTTATCCCTCCTGATTCCCAGCATCTGTTTGCAAAATAAAGATTCTGCAGTCATCGCCGAGGTCGGCGGGGTAGCAGGCTCCATTAATCGATAGGTTGCCAAGCCATTATTCTTGCCAAGACTGCGTTCCTTTAAAAATTTCACCATCAGCTGTTTGGTATCGGAGGGGATTGGAATACCGGCAATTTCAGCACTCTTGAGCGCCATCAGTTGCCAGCCAAACATGCTCATGTCACTTTTCTGCCCTTTGACATAGCGCCATCCTCCATCGTAGGGGTTCTGATTTTCTACGATATAGGCAATGGCTCGCCCCACGGCTTCGCGCAGTTGAGGGTTAGACCGTGGATCCGACTGTAATCCATATGCTTCGGCCAAAGCATAGGTCGCCATCGCATGCGAATACATGCGTGCATAGTGTGTCGCCTCTCCACCCAGAAAACCATTCGACCGCTGATTCTCGACCATCCAGCCAATCGCCCGTTTGAGGTTATCTGAATAATCTCCCTCTTCCTGAGTGTATCCGGCCCCGAGAAAGGCCAGAATCGCGAGTGCAGTCAGTCCGGAATCGGCCTGTATCCCTGCATTACGACGGTCAATTCCCTGTTCGTCGATTCGTACTTTTCCAGCGCCAAATCGATCTGCATCCCAGAATCCGGCTGGTTCCTGATGTGTCGCCAGCCATTTCAAACTCGCTTCCACCGCACGTTCTGATTCTTCCGTTCCACCAAAGCGTTGAGCGATTTCCTTGCGTTTCGAAAGATTTCTCAATCGATAAGTCGCAGGAATATTTGCTTTGGTACGATTTGAAACCGCATCAAAACTGGGACGCATTGCATCTGGTTGTAAACCCGGTCTGTTGATTGTCAGCGGCAACGAACTACGTTCAGCCATCAATCGCTGTGTGTCAGGGTTTTCCTTACCCGCTGTTGCCTGCGGTGAGGAGCGTTTAACGGTCCCCTGCGATACCGACCGGGTAGATCGAGTTCTTCGACGAGAAAACCTTGGCTCGGTCGGTGCAGAGTTAGCCTGTGTCTGATTTGTTGCGTCAGTTTCTACTCCCGTCGGTTCAATCTTCAGATTGGACGGAGCAGGTCCGGTCCTGCGGGAAACCATGGAATCTTTGGCATTCCGTTCCAGTTTCGATTGCGGATCAACTTGCGCATTCAAGGCCAGCGTCTGTTTTTCGCTGCTGAACGATGGCTGAATTCGATCTACGGCCCCGGGCGCTGATTGACGTTTGACATCCTGATTCGTCTGACCTATTCGGATCATTCTACTCCGGTCACGAGAGGTCGAAGGTACCGAGACCTCTGCCCGGGATTCCGCCGTTGTGTCAGTGATCTCCAAGGGTGCGACTGCCTGAATTTTCTTTTGGCTGACGCTCTCTCGTTCTACCCGGGCGGGTGTGATCGGTAAATCGGCCTCCGAGATCAGATCAGGCATCGGCATTTCCGAGATTTCCTGGGGAAGTTCTTTCTCAGGTGGTGCCATCAAAGGATCAAATTCGGGACGCGTGAGTTCGATACGGGATAATTCCTGTTTCTCAGGCTGCTGCAACTGATCCCAGACAGGAGTGTTCCCCGGCTCCTTGTTTTTGTTGGTCTCCGTACTTTCAGCCTGAAGCGTGAATTTCTGCTGATCTTTTTCTTTTCGCTCACGTTCCTCAGCCAACTCTGCTTTACTCAGAGACTGGGGGGCCTGTTCAGGCCAGAGTGTGACGACCCCCAGGGACAAAGACAAATGCACGATTATCGAAAACAAGAGTGCCTTGGATGATGCATTACTGTCTCCCCAGCGCGTCACCAGCATCGAGAGCAGATGGATGGATGCGAATAATGCTGCCAGGATGAGGATACCCCACAGAATCTGCTCAAACGTGATGGCACGTCCTGACAGAATTCTTTCGATGAGGTTATGCAGTCGATCGTTCATTTTGAGGATTCGTCACTCAATCGATTCGCTAAGGAGACAGACCGGATATTAACTCGATGACAGACATCCAGAACATTCATCACATTCTGGTAAGGCCCCGTAGAATCCCCTCTGATAACTACAGACTGTCCAGGAAAATTCTTAACGGCCTCTTTCAAAGCTGTCTCCAGCTCTGCCAGCGTCTTCTTTTCTCCCTGAAGTGTGACTTCACCATTCTGGCTTACATTGACTATGATATCATCAGGAAGGTTGGTCAGTGGTTTCGCATCAGTCACTGTTGGGAGTTGAATGTCATACTGACGCTCCATTTCAGTGAACTGTGTACCAACCATGAAGAAGATGATCAGCAAAAATACAATGTCAATCATGGGGGTTAAATCGAGCTTGGGCTCTTCAACGGTCCCCGTTTTTAGCGGCATCTTCAGGTTCCTGTTCGAAGCTGTGTGATCCCTGAAAACAGGGATTCTCGCCCCGGAATTCAGACGGATATGGTCTTTTATACTTTATGCGAAGAGTTATATTTGTTTCAACAGGTGAATTTTCAGAGAGCTTCTGATTCTTCAATACATACTACCACTTGGGTCATCTGTTTTGATTGACTCTAATGACCCTATTCCTGTTTCCGTGTCATTTTTTACAGGAACTGCTCGAGATGGAAACGACGTTTTCCAGAAATCACTTTCAGGTAACATGTTAAGTAAAATAATAACCAGTCTGGACAGATTCTCACACCCCGATGAGCTCACATATGAGGGGCAAAACACATTATCTCTGACTGGTTCTATCCGCCATCTACCCAAGAAGGCGTTATTATTGATCAATTCTCTCAGTCTGGATGCCCCCCTGGTTGCCATTACCTGGCTCTGGTGCTTCTCTCGCATATACAATTGCTCCGTCATTCCAGCCCACTACTACATATTATTTAGTGTCACCTGGCTGGCCTATTCCGGAGATCGACTGCTGGACACGCTGAGAACCCCTGGGAGCATTAGAAATACTCCGCGCCACCGGTTTACCTCTCAGCATTTCATACTTTTACTTGGACTCTGGTTACTTATAGCCACGTTTTCCGTTTGTTTCCTGCTGGTGGCAATTAACTCGACAGAATTGAAGTGGGGCTTTTGCCTGTTATCAGTACTGGTATTGTATTTCGCGAGTTGCTATTGTTTCCCTCATCTGGCAAGAAGATTTCTGCCGAGAGAATTTCTGGTTGGAATATTTTTTTCCATCGCAATCCATTTCTTTATAGTGGTCCAACAAGCAGCCTGGACTCCTTACTATTTCTGGACCGGCTTCAGTTTCTTTGCTATCTGCACTTTGAACTGCCTTGCAATCTCCCGCTGGGAGTTTACTTCCGATTTAGAAGCCCGGGAAGTAACTTTTTTTACCAGCAGTCCTGCACGGCTACAGCAGTTTCATTATCTACTGTTCGTCTTTCTCATTCTTCAGTCAGTCATTTCTGTATTAATGATGTGGAAGCAACAGATACCAGCGTTCGAACTATCCCTCCTCTTAAGCACGTTACTCTTGATCGGACTGGATCGCGGAACTGTCAGTTCACGCTTAAAACCAGTTTTAGCAGATCTGGCACTACTAACTCCCTGGTTAATCCTGAGTATTGTATCATGAATTTCAATCGGGTCGCTCCCTGCTTTGAGCGATTGGAGAAGATTGTATTTAGAAATCAGATGCAACTTTGCCGCACCGTGTATTTAACTGAGTTATCCCACGTTGAAAAAGTAGCTTTGATCGGTGAGGGTGATGGCCGGTTTCTCCTGGAATTCCTGAAACAGACAAACTGCCCTCAAGTGCATTACATCGATTCCAGTCAAGTCATGCTGGATTTAGCGCAAGCTCGCATAAACAAACAGTTTCCCGAGGCACGACCACGCGTTCGCTTTTATAAATGTGATCTCTCCAAAGAAAACATGCCAGAAGATCATTATAATCTGGTCGTAACAAACTTCTTTCTCGATGTCTTTAACGAACCGACACTCAGCCAGAGCATTACCAGAATCGCTGATTCCTGCTGCAATGATGGGATCTGGTTATATGCAGACTTTCAGGTAGCAGGTAGCAGGCTCCAACAACTACGTGCAACTTTCTGGCTGAAAACCATGTATCTTTTCTTTAAAGTGGTCTCAAACATTCAGGCCCCTGCCCTGATCGATCCCGCACCGCTCTTGGAAGCGCATGGTTTTCGAGTCATTCAGCAGACGGAGTTTGCACATGGCTTAATGCGGGCCGAATTCAGACGTCGTACCTGACTCCAGTTATATGCCAAGTCACTCAGAAACCGTTTTCAGAAATGAAAAATCGATCGTACTCGCAAGCAAAAAAAGAATCTGAAACAGTGAGGCCAGCCCTTCCAGATGTACGTCGGTCACAGTTGTATCATGATCTTCAAGTTTTCGCATCACCCAGTAAATCACCAGCCCAGACACGACGAGGGCTGGCGCCAGATCACGTAACGCAAGCCAACTCCCGGCCATAATCACGACAATCAAAAAACAGCTTCCATAAGCCAGCTGTTTCAAAGAAAGCGGATATCTGGGGTTCACCCACCGAGCGGTATCATCCTGCGCCTGCACAACACTGATGGAAAACGGAATAATCCAGGTCCCCAGTGCAATTGAGATCAGAATCAAAATCGAAGGTGGAAGCAAAGAATCAGATTCGGCATAGAGCTGATAAAACAAGCTGACACGGAGCAGCATGAATACAATCGTCAACACGAAAAGATTACCAGCTGAACCAGAAGTCCCGCGCTGACTCAGAAATTCGCGACACTGGGGAATTGATTCTGGCACAAAGGTGCGTAAAAACAATAACTCCAGTGAAGCAACCAGTAGTACGGCAACTTCCAGGGGCCAGAGAAACTGTAACAGAGCGAGCAGTACAGTGACTACCAACCCCAGCGTAAATCCTGCCAGGGGGAGCAATGCCGTACTCCGCGTTTCAATGCGGTCTCTCCGATCACGATGCAGAACCAGAACTCGAATCCGAAAGAACCGCTGCATCGCTTCAAAGAACGCAACGATCGAGTCTACCCAGTCAGTTTCATCCTGACTGCCAGGTTTACCGCTGGGATGTTCCTCTGGTGTGGGGGGCGAATTCATCGGTCGAGCCCTCTCATTTGGATTCCTGCTGATCTGCCATTCGGTAACTTTCAATGCGCAAGAACAGAGCCCCCATGAAATGAGGGCCCTGCTTTGAAATTTATAACTCTTACTTCAGTTTATTTAGTTGCATATCGCAGATCCATCAGCATCTGAGTGATGCGGACAGCTGTTTCCTGCAACTGATATTTTTCATGAGTTTCGCAACGCGAAATTTTTTCATGCACCTGAAACCAGTTTTCGAACAGTTCGTTACTCTTGGATCGAACCAGACTCATAGAAACGGGCTGCATCAGAACAATACGATGCAGTTCATGTGCAGTGTTCGAAAATTTCCGCATGGAATTCTGAGTTGACTGTCGGAATGAGGGAGACTCAGTTGCCAGCCACTGCTCAGCGATCAGAGACAACTGAGTGCTCTGTGCTTCCAGGGCGACAACCAGTTTCGCCATATCAATACTGTCGGAAGGAGTCTCCATTCTCAGTGCAATTCGCAATGCATTGATTGAGTTGTCAACCTTGTCAAGCAATTGCAGTGCAGCTGGGCTTTCGACAGTATGGAACATCGCGGAGAAATCTTTCCAGGAAGATTCAATGTACTGGAAAGAGGTAATCAGATTGGCAGATGACTCATTATGATTGACAGTGTCGATCAGGTTCTCGACAGTACCATAGAATTCATCGGAAGTCGCCAGATAATTAGCGGGAGGCAGACTGATAAGCAGACGCAGTGTTGCACGACGATAAAATTCATCGACATCACGTTTCAGAGCCTCTGTCAAGTGTGCCACTTCCTGCAGATTGGCGCCATCCTGAGGCAACCAGAGCAGTTCCTGAATCGAACGATCCTGCTGGACAACACGCTGAATACCACGACTCAAAATGCGGTTATGGTACGAACGCAACCGGGTTGCGTATGTATTCCACGCATCGCGGAATGCCAGGTACTCTCGCTTGATCGAATCATAACTCTGCCGATCAATGATCAGATTTGTCACCTGAATCATCCGCTGTTCAATTTCCTGGCCCTGTCTTACCAGTTCCAGACGTTGCGGCTCGCGAGACAGCTCGAACTCTACATCCTGAATCAAGATGCCGAGAGCATTGCTCAAAGCCGATGTCTGCCGCAGAAGATCCGTTCTTTTAAGCTGAGGACCAGTCTGGAGCAAGTCTCCCAGTTTACGATCAGCAGCATTCATACTGGCAATCAGATTCTGTGACTGACGATCCAGTCCTCGTACCTGATCCAGTTGCAGAGAAACAACTCGCCAAAGCTGATCGATCTCACCATATTCAGCTGCTATCTGGCTCACATCATTAGTCCGACGGACGCGATCAGCCAGAATTGAAGCACGTGCCCGTACTTTCAAAACATCGGCAACATATTCTCTTACTCCTGGCACCTGATACATCACACGGTTCAGTTGTATTGCCAGATCTGAAGAATCTCTCGCAAACTGATTCAGAGTATCTCTGACCTCATTGATGTTCACACGAGAGAGATTCAGTTGCGGAGCAGGAGGCATATCGAGACCAGACGGCTTGTACTCTCGATCTCGAGTTGCGAGTTCAGATTTTTCCAGCAAGCGGAGCAGGTCATTGACCAGCTTGCTGTTGTCGTCATTCGGTGATTGTGCAAATGCACTCGAATAAGAACCGGTTACGACGAAACCGGAGAGGACCAGCATTAACAGAACGCGAGGTCCAAAAGACAACATGTCCTTACGTTTCTTGTGGTGATTAGTAGTGTGGTGGTAGCGGGAATACATTCACACAATCCTTTCTCGTGAATTCTTTGGCTTGGTAAACATGTGCCTTCCATGACAATCGCTTGATCAGCCTCAGTCAGTTTCACCGATGACAACATCTGAACCAAGTGGGCCCGTTCAGATTGGCAGCTTAACTCCAGATAGGACGAACTGCTGATGAGAGGTAGCCTGAAATTTTCATATCGGCCTCGACGACTGAACCAGACTGATCAGGCGGCGAAGTTTACTGGTTTTGGAAATTACGTCAAGACCATGCTTTGAGTCCACCAGCGTTTAGTCCCCGTCTTCTGACTGTTATCAAAAATGGCTCACCATCATCTCTCATGCCAGCCCAACTGTAAGGCTGGGAAAACAACACAAAGTCTCCCGCCTGCGTCCCATTTGTCGAATATAGAGTCTTGTAAAATCAGTTTCCTGTAATCATAAAATGGACGCACTATAGTTTGATCCATTGTAACTTTGGGACCGTATATGTTGTTGTTGTCAATATTACACTGGCAAACAGCCAGCATTTTTGAAGCATATTTTTTATCATATTCGATAAACCACTATAATCAAGCGTGTTACAAACACATCAACATGTCGCACAATTGATTGGCACGCCGAATGCTCAAGAGTATAAACAGCCACTTTTAACTAACAGCATGACATCATTCTGATCTTTGTATCTACATGATGTTTCATCAGAACAGGAGAAATTCAATGTTGGTATTAACCAGAAAACGAGATGAAGTAATTCAGATTGGCGAAGACATTGTCATCAAGATTTTGAAGACCGGCAAAGGGGCAATCAAAATCGGAATTGAAGCTCCCGGTAACGTTCGCGTCATTCGGGGTGAATTACTGGAGACCGAGAATTCACCTGAGCACCTGAGTGCCATGAATTCAGAAAGCATCAACCAGGGTTTAAATGCTCAATGTGCCTGAAGAGGCAAGAGTGGGACGGCACACATTAGGTGAGCTGTTAATTTTCATATTTTTATTCCGTTAAGCCATCATAGAGGAAGTTGATAGGCCGGGCATCAAAGTCGCCAGACGACTGAAATCGGAGGGGATCATGAATCGATCACAATGCAAATACAATCAAACTGAAACTGTTAATTCCGCTCGGCTTGTGGTCTGGGGAATGGTAATTCTGCTGACAGCAGTTTTTCTGTCAGGATGCGCCACCTTCTCTCACGCCGCAGAATACACTCCTTTCCAGGGGAACGATTATCGCAGTAATTACGAACTGTCTCTTGATCACGAAGAGGATTACCGCTATCGAAGCCCTTCAAATTCAGATTTCGCGCCCATACCGCGTCATCGATCAGACTCAGACTATCAACCTGCTCAACGACATCGGAGATTTCGTCCAGTCTCCAATGAATTGAGCATGGATGATTATGATGTCAGATTAAAACAGCTGCTTTCGGGAGAGGAATACCCCAAAGACCGATCTCGAAACCGGATGCGTGACCAGTATCCCGAACAAAATTATTCTGTTCCAGATCGCCGAACACGAGACTCGTTTCAGTCTGATTATGACAGCCAGCGATTACGGGAACTAATTCGAGAATTACAGCAGAAATCGCTCCCTCAATATGACCGGGAACGGTACGACACCCGGTTTCCTGAACAGGTTCCACTGGATCCAAACCAGGAACTGAGAGCAAAGATTTCGCAACGCTATAACAGCCAGTCAGTTGTGGGAACGTTACAGACTCTGGACCCCCAACGGGCTTACTCCTTCTACCTGGAAGTAAACCGAATGATCGACTCACGTCATGTTCAACCTCCTTCTTATGATGTGCGTACTAAAAAATCGTTACAGAACTTGATCTTTGCTGTTGAAAATCAGAACTTTCTGAGAATCAACCGCGTGTCTGCTTCTCCGGATCAGATCCGCATGGCCCAGAATCGCTGGCAACAGCTGATGGATCAAAATCCTGCACGATCTGCTCAGGATGCAGTAACCGTACTGCGTCAGGCTGCAGATATCGCAGGAAGCCAGTTACAGATGCCAGCTACAGGAGTCATTTACGAATTTGCGTACGGCTCACTGGAAGCTCTGGATAAACACTCGCGGTTTGAGTTTACACCCACTTCATCTGGTTCACGTGTTGACGCGGGAGGAAATAATATTGTCGGTGTTGGCGTACAACTGAAAACCCACGATGACGGAGCAGTTATCCTCCGAACCCTGAATGGCGGCTCTGCAGCACAGGCTGGACTCCAGCGTGGTGATGTTATCGTCGGTGTCAACCAGAGACGTCTCGCAGGTCTTTCCCTGGATGAAGTCGCCAATCTGATCACCGGTCCTGCAGGTTCGAGTGTCGCTCTGGAAGTCCGTCGTGAAAGCCGAACGGCTCGGGTCAACCTGAACCGTCAGGCGATTCGTATCACCAATATCAGTGAAGTAAAAATGGTAGATTCCCAACAGAAAATCGGTTTGATCCGCCTGGAGAAATTCGGCGAAGGGACTTCTCAGGAACTGGATCAGGCATTGTGGAAACTGCACCAGCAGGGAATGCAATCGCTGATTTTTGACCTGCGGGGTAACCCGGGAGGATTATTGACTGAGGCGATCAGTGTCTCAAACCGCTTCGTGCCCAGTGGGAAAATTGTTTCGACTCGCGGTAGATACCAGAGTGATAACACTGTTGAAACAGCAACTCATGATCAGACCTGGAAGATGCCTCTGGTTGTCCTGGTTGATGGCGACAGTGCCAGTGCCAGTGAAATCTTTGCAGCAGCAGTCCAGGAAAACCGCCGCGGATTGATTGTCGGCCGAAAGACTTATGGAAAGGGAACCGTTCAGACTCACTTCCCCCTGCAGTCTGTTTCCGGCACTTTCTGGCTGACGACTGCAAAATTTTACTCTCCAACGGGTAGAGAAATGGCAGGAGCGGGTGTGACCCCCGATATCCCAGTCAACATGTCTGAGCGAGAACTGCAGAATATTGGTCCCGTTGATCAGGACTTACGAGCTGGCATCAATACCATTATGAGCCAGCGTCCTGGTGAACTCGTAAACAATATTCCAGCAGATCGTCAGGCCAGTCCACAACGATTTCAGTTTTCAGGATAAATTCAAGCGGGTAATGAATCACGTTTAGACTTAATCCTGATAAAATACAGACTCTCGTTTAATACTCGAATCGACAGACAGCCCCAGGCTGTTTCGGTTGCCCCGGCTGTCGAGAACAGTATGATCCGAGAGTCTTTTTCTATTAATTCCCTATCAGCCATGAATTTACCCAGGCAGTAAAACTGCATATACTCTCGTCATGAAATGTAGAATCACGCAGGATGTTTCTGCAGCTGCAGAACTGATCCGAAACGGTGAACTGGTCGCTTTCGCGACAGAGACCGTCTATGGACTCGGGGCTAATGCGCTAGACCCGAACGCCGTCGCCCGAATTTTCGAAGTCAAACAAAGACCGCATTTTGATCCCCTGATTGTTCATGTCGCAGAGATCGATTCACTCGCCGAATTTACCACAGGTTTATCGCCTCAAGCACAAAGACTCGCCGAGAGGTTCTGGCCCGGACCTTTAACCCTGGTCTTACCTAAACAGTCTGTAATCCCCGATCTGGTCACTTCAGGTCTGGATTCCGTCGCAATTCGCATCCCCGCACATCCTGTGGCTCGAGAACTGCTCAACGCCGCGGGCCTGCCGATTGCAGCCCCAAGTGCTAATAAGTTTGGATGCCTCAGCCCGACTCAGGCTCAACATGTAGCAGATCAGCTGGGTGACGAAATTCCCATGATTTTGGAAGGTGGCCCCTGCCAGGTTGGCGTCGAGTCCACTGTCATCCAATGTAATGAGGATTCTATAGTACTTTTGCGTCCTGGGGGAATTTCACTGGAAGACATCGAAGCCTGTGCTGGAAAAGTGAGGCTTGCCAGAATCGAAGATTATGCAGAGACAAAAGCCCAGGTCAGCCCGGGAATGCTTCCTCGCCATTACGCCCCTGGAACCCGGTTGCATCTGATTGACCAGTTAGATCAAATTCCCGATATCGAGACGATTGGCGCCCTAAGCCTCTATCCACTTTCTGAGACAATTCTTGCTGGACGAGAATTTGCTGCTCAGGAAATTTTATCTCCCACGGGAGATTTAAAAATGGCAGCCGCAAATCTTTTTACGGCCTTAAGAAACCTGGATCAATCTGGAGTCGAATGCATAGTTGCACTTCGATTGCCTGAGAGAGGACTGGGCAGGACAATCAATAATCGGCTGGAACGGGCCGCATACTGAACTATAGATTCAACTGTGCCTGTTCCTGAGAGTTAGTTACACACTCACGCATGATTGAAGACAATTGCTCCAGCTGTATCGGTTTCGTGGCAAAACTGTCACAACCTGCTGCAAGGCATTCTTCCCGAGATCCAGACATGGAATGGGCCGTTAAAGCAATAATTGGAAGTCGATAACCAGACGCCCTGAGCTGCTTCGTCGCCCCGTAACCATCCAGTTCGGGCATCTGCATATCCATCAGGATCACATCAAATGCATTTCCTCTTTCTAGTGCTTCCTGCGCAAGCCTGACTGCAATGAGGCCATTTTCAGCCAGGGTCACTTCATGGCCAGCCTTTTGCAGAAAATAGCGAATCAACCTCTGATTATCCGGCCCGTCTTCAGCGACTAAAATTCGATAACTTTCGCTGCCTGCTGATCCTGGCTGACTGAGAACGTTCTGTTTTCCCTGACGTGCGAATGCAGTCTGATCTATATATTCTTCAGTCTGTAAATTTCCAGTCTTTACTGTCACAGTAAATATGGTTCCCTTACCGTATTCGCTCGATACCGAAATTTCGCCCCCCAGAATATGAGTCAATCGTTTACAGATCGTCAATCCGAGTCCCGTCCCTCCGAATTTACGAGTGGTTGAACAGTCTGCCTGCACAAAAGGTTGAAATAACCGCGAGAGCTGAGTCTCTGTCATCCCGATGCCCGTATCTATTACATCGAATTGCAGGCCTTGCTCGTTTGAATCAAGGGTGACCGCTCTCAGTACCAGCTGAACACTGCCTTCTCTGGTGAATTTAATGGCGTTACTTAAGAGATTAATCAAAATCTGTCGTAGTCGAACCGGATCACTTTCAATCCAGTTGGGAACCTGACCTTCCACTTGAATACTCAGATCAAGTCCTTTATCGATGGCTCGGATTTCCATCAGGGTTTTGACATCATCCACAAGCTCTGTCAATGAACACTCGATCGCTTCGACGTCCAGTTTATCTGCTTCAATTTTGGAAACATCCAGAATGTCATTTATCAATTCCAACAGGTACTCGCCATTCTTTTTAATGGTATCGAGATGACGTAAAGTCTCCGAATCCTGATTACACTGCCTCATTATCTCTGCAAATCCCAAAATTGCAGTCATAGGAGTTCGGATTTCATGACTCATATTTGCCAGAAATGCGGTCTTAATCTTACTGGCGTTCTCTGCTTCCTGTTGTGCAATTACCAGATCTTCTACCATGTGATTAAATGTATTGGCCAGACGTCCGACTTCATCTTGTGATTCCACCTGGATGCGATGGTCCACGTCACCTGCTGCGATTTTTTCCGCACTTCGGGAGAGCTCTAAGATGGGAGATACAATTCCTCGAGATATTATCCATACCGAGAATAAGGCAAAAATTGTCCCAATAAACGCGAGGATGCTGATGACGAGTATCGCTGACTGGATGGAAGCATCTGCGTGATAAGTTGCTTTAACAGTATTTGCGTGAATCAGCGGATGGATCTGATTGTGCAACAACTCATTGATCGTCTCCAGCTTCTGTTCATAACCTGCCAACTGGTGATCAATATCATCTGTAACATTTACGATCTGATTGCCATATGTCGTTGCCTTTTCAAACAGCGAATCAATTTCGTTCATTCGCTGTAATTCCAACTGGTTGGATATTGAGAGCAGATATTGTGCTTCGAACATCCGGAATTTACGTTCTGCATCAAAGATCCTCATCAGTAAATTCTGATTTCGCTGAACGATATATTCTTCAATTGAGCCAAACGTAATATTGAGATACTTCTCCATGTTATGAGATGCATCCGCTTTTATCAGCTCTGCTTCAGAGGGAATCCGATCCGTCTCTCTGTGCTCTTTTCCAATTAATTGATCGATCTGCTTGACATAATTTACGAAGACGTGCAAGGATGCATCCCGTTTGTCTACCAGCCTTACAAGCTCAGCGGACATGCGATTGTATTCCGCGTAATCTGATTCGATCCGCCTGTTTAGATCCGGCCCCAGATCAGATAGTGCGAGTTTCTGATAGCGACGGTAATTCTCCTGAAAGTGGTCCCTGGCAAGGATCAGTTTCTTTAGATGCTCTTTGTCTCTGTCACGGACATAGTCGAGCACCGCCCGCGCCATCTTGCCTGCTTCGATTTCCATCTCCAGAATTGAAGCTTCGAGAGGCTCTTCTACGGTCACCAGTTGAGAAATGTCATGATTGATGTTGGATAGCTGATATAGAGTCACGGCTCCACTGACTACCTGAACCAGCACCAGTAGTCCAAACGCGCACTTGAGGCGATCAGAGATTGACCACTTTCGCAGCTTGGCAGAGACCCATGTTAATGGCTTATAAGTGTGCATTAGATTCGGACAGCGCTGGTTCAGTTTACGATGGAGAAGCTGCAGATGAAGCGCTGCTGCGTCAGCTGCCTGTGATCATGACTGGAGAAGAGTAGATTCACCGCCTTAAAACCGGGGGCATTCACCTCCTTAAAAATGTATCTTCCAAATAAAAACCGGTCATCAAAGAAACACCATTACTCAAGAGAATATAAGAATGTGTGCGAGAGGATTCGGAGAGTGAGGAATTCAACGAAGATGACAGTTGCAGGGAAGGCGCCACAGGTTTCACCAGACAAGTCAGTCAGCTTTGAACAAAGCGAACGATTCAACCTGAAGTGAGATCAAGAGGAGATGATCTGATCAATAAAAAACGCCAGCACCGTTCAGAGGGGGGTGAACGATACTGGCGATCAACAAAATCTGAATTAAAAATGAAATCTGCAACGATCAAGTTACAGCTGGTTCAGTTCGGCAAGAGTGAATTCTGAGAACCAGACCGCTACCTGTTTCATCATTAACCAGATAAGATCAGGGATGCTGTCTCATGGTCGGTAACCTAGTCGTGAATCTGATAATAACCGGCTAGCACTAAAGTTGGTTATAGCCTATATCAGGTCATTTTTAGTTATCGAAATCTACCTGATCAAATCCGTAACCATATTTGAAAATCGACTGTTAAAGTGATTCTCCCCAATGGACGGATCGTCGCAAAGATACCGGTTATGGCGATATTTCACCAGGTGGCTGGAAGCCTTCTAACAAGGCTCAGCTCAGGCACGGACCAGGCAATGAGATTTGATTTCTGCGGCAATCTCTGAGAGGGGCAATACTTTGTCTGCCAGTCCTGCCATGACGACAGCTGCAGGCATACCCCAGACAACACTGGAAGCTTCGTCCTGAGCGATGATTGTCCCGCCGACACGAGCAACCTCGTGACTTCCCTCGATTCCATCTTCCCCCATACCTGTCAGCATCACAGCCAGAGTGGCGCTTCCATAGTGTTCTGCAGCTGTTCGGAATAAGGGATTGACAGAGGGACGACAGAAATGCTCTGGAGGCGCCTGATTGATCAATGTTACTTTCTGACCATTCTTTTCACCTATAAGCATATGACTGCCTCCAGGGGCAACGTATGTCTTATTCGACTCCAATGGTTGATCGTGCTTTGCTTCTACAGTGATTCGCCCGCTATCCTTCTGAATGTGAGAAGCCAGAATTTCTGTAAACCCAGGAGGCATGTGCTGTACGATCAGAATCGGCATCGGGAAATCAACTGGTATCTGTGGCATTAATTCAGCTAGAGCCTTGGGACCACCAGTGCTGGTCCCAATCACAAGTACTTCTGGTTGCTTGTAAAACTTGATATTTCGCTTAAACAACGGAGTTGAAGCAGGAGAAGCAGCAGGGGCCTCCCTCCTCAAAGAAGCAGAAGGAGTGACCGCCTGAGTTGTGGAACTGCGTTTGCCAGCTACCGCCTTGATCATCATGACCAATTCGCGAGAGAGTACTCGAATACTTTCCGCTGCACTTGCCGTCTGCGGTTTTGCAACACATCCTACAGCGCCCAGTGAAAGCGCTTTGACCGTAGTTTTCGCCCCCTGACTGGTCAGACCACTGGCCATGATCACAGGAACATCCGGAAAGTCACACTGAATTCTCTGTAATGCTGTCAATCCATCCATGACAGGCATCTCAACATCGAGGATCACGACATCCACAGGATTCGTACGCATCCAACTCAAAGCCCGTTCCCCGTTCATCGCAGTACCAGCAACGATGATTTCGGGCTCTTGCTCAAGAGACTTGGAAATCAGGCCGCGAATGACAGCTGAATCATCTACGATTAAAACACGAATCGGTTGTGGGGACATAACTAGACTTACCTGTTCGTACAGCGGATATCAGCGAGAGCATGAGCCTGCTGCATTGAGGAGAATTAGATATAGATACGGGCTTCTCTGTAATAACAATAGGTCACAAACAATCTCACCCTTGGAAAGGGGCTTTTATTTTTTTATCTATTCAGCAATCCATGGCAGCCCAATCGGCCTATTCGCTATAATCAGTCCGCACTATATTCTGATGTATATTGCATTTATCGAGTTGCACCGCCTCTAACTGCCATCAATTTCAGGAACCTCTAATGCCAGTCCATCCCCAGGTTGCACGTTACCTAGATGAAATTGCTCAGATAGATTTACCTCCGTTTGAAGAGATGACTCCGGAGTTCGTCCGCTCAACATTAACTCCCTCACCTGAACCCCATTTACCAGCAGCTCAGATTGAAAACATTTTTATTCCCGTCGGTGACTCCCAGATCGAAGCTCGAATATATACTCCTGCAAATACCCCTGATGCCACTCACCCGGATAAGTGGCCCGCGCTGATTTATTTTCACGGCGGGGGCTGGGTCATGGGAACCCTCGATGCCTATGATGGACTATGTCAGGATCTGGCTGGAAACGCTGGTTGTAAAGTGATCTCTGTTGATTACCGGATGGCTCCGGAATACCCGTACCCCATTCCCTGTCAGGATGCATTCACTGCAACACATTGGATTACAGATCAGGCAGATGCTTTACATCTCGATCGTAGTCGAATTGCGATTGGAGGTGATAGTGCCGGCGGGAACCTCGCCACAGCAGTCGCCCTCAAAGCTCGGGAAGTAGAGAACATCAGTTTAAATTACCAGTTGCTGGTTTATCCCGTAACGAATTATTCTTTTGACACCGAGTCCTATCATAAATATGCGACAAATTATTTTCTGACCAGAAAAGCAATGCAGTGGTTTTGGGACCAATATCTGCCTGACGAATCATCGGGGCGAGAAATCTATGCTTCCCCATTGCGCTGTAAAGAGTTGGCGGGACTTCCCGAGGCCCTGGTGATTACTGCGGGATATGATCCTCTCTACACTGAAGTGGTACAGTACGTCGAACAAATGCAGGCTTCGGGAGTCGCTGTGACCCATATCAATTTTGAAGATATGATTCATGGATTTTTCCGGCGTTCTGATGTCTTCGACCGTGCGTATGAAGCCGTACAACTGGCTGGTCATCATCTAAAGCAGGTTTTTACTCGCAATTGACCAATGGCCAACTAGTTTTTACTCCTCTGCTGCGATCTGACGCAGTTTACCTGAAATCAGGAACTGCAAGACAACACAACTGATCAAACTCAGATAAAACGCTGGCATGATAATACCGTTTGCGCCGATTGAGAAATGAAAGAAAAAATACATTATCTGCAAAAACGGTGTCAGACAGGCCTGCAGTAGGATCAAGCTACCAATTGCAATCGCCAGCGCGCCCCAGCGCACTACCAGGGAATAGTAAGCCAGCAGATGTAAAAAGACGATATATTGGACCATGATCAGTGGGATGTAAACCTGCCAGCTGATGTCGACCATTTCCAGTAGACTGTCAGGTGCCAGTATTACTATCAGAAGGATCCCACTGGCAACTGGAATGAGTGCCAGACTTAGCCCCACAGTTTTTTCATAAATAATCCTCGAGAGAGAATGTGGAAGTAAAAGCATTAATGGCAGCATCTTTTGTCTGTGCTCATTTCGAAACATCTGTGAAACGTATAGAGTACTTTCGACTATAAACCCTGCACTAAGTAACAACAGCGATGTACTCATCATTCCTCGCCAACTGTATGACGAGATAAATGATACGGAAGAAAAACCATCCAGAAACATCCCTCCCGCTGTGATGAGCACAACCAGTAGAGGATAGATAACCAGTTTGAGAATAAATGCCTGCTTGCCTCCAGAATTAAACTGAAACTCTTTCCACACAAATGCCATCTGCCCGGGACGACTGTTACGAAGACGCGTTTTCAGACTTGGCTTTGGATTGCTAACCCGTCCTGCATCAGTACGAAGGGACCAGGGCTCAAAACAGGCCCAGGCAGCAAAAAAAGCGACAACACCTATCATAATATTACTTACAACCTGCATGCTGAGAACCGACTCTTTAAATCCCACCTGCAGTATTGTTTGAAAACGTTCAATAACGGAAATCTGCTGACTCAGATGATGAATCGATTCAATCCCCTGAGCGATAAACCCCTGAGAATCAATCAATCCACGAGATTGCAGATTTGCAAACGTTTCTGAAAGCAGTATTGGTAGCACGAACAGGAAAAAAAGCAGGATCATTACGAGGGCAATCGCAGTCCCCGAACGTCTGGCATATACAGAACAAAGTAGTGCCAGATTTGAAATCAGTATGACATATGCCACCATCGCCAAAAGTGTTGCAAATATCTGAAGGGGGGTAATTCCTCCCAGTGCGACGGCCAGAATCAGAAACGGCAACTGTGCCAGGATCAGTAAAATGATACGGACTGCTCTGACAGTCGATTTTCCCAGGAGTAATCCCAGAGAACTAATGCCAGCCAGCTTGAGCAACGGCAGTGTTTCTTCTTCTTTTTCTTCAGTAATCGCGGTAGAAAAAATCCCAATTCCAGCAAGAGTCACCAGCCAGAAATTGAGCCAGACAATTTTTGTAAAAAAATCAAGCCCCGGAGAACCAATGCGTGCACTGCTGAGCCACGAAGAAAAAAAAAGGATAAATACGAGACCAATGCTCGCAAATCGAAATAGATGTATTTTCTTGAGTTGTACATCTTTCTTGAGTGCAAAATTGGTGAAGATCAAAGATCCGCGAAACATACAGAGCCTCTTTCAGTCGAACTATTCGTTCAACGGAACATCGAGAGAATATAGAACGTGACCTTTTTTTTTCATAACTTGCGGAGATTTTAAAAAGAGGAATTCCGGCGTTTCGCCTAGAACCAGCAGCTTCTCGGTACCCTCGACAGCTCGTTGCACTTTGAGATTTTGATCTGCTGAAAATCCTGTCACACGACTTAACAGAACAGGAAACAACTGGTCAAGCGAATCATCTACTTCTCTCTCTTTCAGTTTTAACGTCCCGGTCAAACTGACTGTCGCCCAGGCACCAGATTGATATTGGGGAGAAGAATATAACACGGAGCTGATATCCAGCGATCTGCCACGAAATACCAGGCGATCCTGTTCCTGTTCGAGTTCATATAACTTCGAACCAGCGAGAAAATAAATCTGTTTAGTTCTTGTCGGAAACTTATCATCGATTCTCAGTGCGAGCGCTTCCAGGCCAGATTCGTTTTTTAGTACGGATTCAACTGAGACAGCAAATCCCGTTTTACTAGTTCTGTATTTATGTAAATAACTTTGTGAAGAATTGGGAGGGATTTCGAGGTACATCATTCCCTGCGATCCACTCATGCAGATCCCATTGACAGGAGAAAATTCATTACAGGCTGCATAGAGATGTTCCTCGCCCTCATGTGTAACCTCGTAAGTCCCTCCTGTCACCATTCCCAGACTGGACCATTCACTCAGAATCATATCCTGATCTGGCATTACTGAAGCCAGCATAAGGGAGTGAACCTGGGAGTTCTGATTCGAACTATACTTTCCACTCACATAGAAAATCAGACTGAAAGCCACAATGCCTAGAAAATACCATAAATAATATTGGTGAATTTTGCGGGACAGTCTGGTTACAAGGTAATATCCCGGCCCCACCACCAGTAAATACAGAAACGCGAGAAAGAAATTGAGATACCAGATTCGATGCGGTTTACTCATTTCTGTCAGAGTGGTCAGTATCTCTTCATCACTCATCTGGTAATAAAATATATCTGCATGCGGGTAGTATCCACTATCTGAATTGAAGTAATATCCTTCAGTTAATTTGCCTGCCTGATCTGATAAATTCTTAGATTTCTTCTGTGTTCTCTGAACCAACATATTAATATCGTTCGATGAAAGCTGGTTGATTTTTTGTGGATGTCGAATAATTCTACCTTGCCCATATCTGATCAAAGACGAGTTCTGATCTAATGGAGAAAACGTTTCAGGAAATACTTGATCTTCGCCTTGCGTGTTTTGAAATATATGAAGCGTTCCCCCCAGATAGATCCATTGTATAAAAGCCGTTCTGCGTGCTTTGTCCCACCTGGGAACATGGTCTAATACTACGGCTTCCAGAGAATCTACCGCATCAGTCACTGGAGGAAATATTTCTTCCGGGTACTGCTTAATTCCAGGTAGTCCCCGTTCCAGGCTTCCGGCACTGATAAGCTGTACGATCGCCTTTGTCTCGACAGGTATAGGCGCGAGAAATGATTTTGAATTCTGCTTTGCTCCCTCTTGCCAGGTTGCTGTCCAGTTGGCATTCGATTCTGAAAAGTAGGGATAGAGCTGCACCCATTTCGTATCATGGGGGGCAATGTAAACCGAAGTTGAGACCGCCAAGCCGATCGGCTGTCCCCGAAATGACTCCGGTTGAAAGCGCAGCTCTCCTTCAAACGGAGATTCCTGATTATTTTCAATCAGAAAAGTAACAGGGTTAAAATGATACGCTACAGGACGGTCCTGGAATGACCAGCGAATTTCATGTATTTCCAGTGCGAAAGCCCGTGAAGTAATCAAGAGCAGAGGAAGGACCATAATGTTCTTCCATCTGAATCTGAATTTAATAATTCGCGCCTTCATACTGGAAATCTAATACTCCCCAACCAGATTTCCATCCTGGCGATTGGCCAGACGTTTTAAAATTTCGTAATCGGTTTTCTGGCTGATATAACGTACGGATGCATCTCCCAGACTAAAGTGCGCTCCCTCTGCATGGAAACTTGAAAAGCCTCCCACACGAAGCAAAGATTTGCGATCCTCCGCGGTCAGTTCTTCCGATTCACGTATTCCATCCGGATTGTCGTCTACCATCTCTTCATATTCATCGAAGTAACTATCGGACATCGGATCATTTTGGAACTGATACTCACGTGAATCACCATAGGGAAATGCAACTCGTGATGAGATACGAGATGCCAGGGACTGATTAATTTTGGTGCCCATATTACGCAACGTAGAGGATGTCCCCGAAGTCCAGCTTAAAAAACCACCATCGGCTGTTTCTCCCACAAAAATGGTGTAGGCACGCCCATCTTTCAGGTCCTTTTCTCGAATGCTGCTGTTCAAAAAAAAGACTCCCTGATTATCTGAGTCGATCGGTGCCTCAACGTCATTCTGACAGCCAGCATAGTTATATCCCCCCAGATAACTGGAAGGACACACAAAACAGGTCAGTCTATAGTTCGCAATTTCTGAATTGACTGGGTCATAAACACCTTTCGCAAAATCATAACGCTGAAACGCCACCCGCTCTTCCAGTAAAGGAAGTATCTGAATCACCCAGCCAACATGATAGCCTTGTGGCTGATTCAAAATGGGCCCCTGGGAATTAACCGTCCCTGAGGGAAGCATCAGATGTGCCATCTGATAATTCTGCAATGCAATTCCGAGTTGCATCAGATTATTTTTACAGGTTGTCGCTCGTGCCGCTTCGCGAGCTGACTGAACGGCAGGAAGCAGGAGCGCAATCAGTACCGCGATGACAGCAATCACACACCACAGCTCCATCAATACAAAGCCGGCAGAGTGTGATTTCTTAACTTGTAGAGAGATCATCTATAAGAACCCATTAGCAGGAAATGACCGTCAAAGAAAACTTTCAGCACCTTGAATCAGCTGACTTAAAACTCCGGAAGCAATTGACCATCATGTCGGTTGGCCAATGCCTGATAGACGGTCTCGTCAATGTTTTCACTGAGAAAACGAACACTTCCGTCCCCCAGTCCAAACTGAGCGCCCCCAGTATGATAACTGGAGAAACCACCAACACTAAGTGGATTTTCCACTGACTCAGATTCACCGGCTGCTTCAGTGGACTCTCCTTCCGGATTTCGTGCATCGAACTGAGCTTTACCAGGATAGTAGTTCAGCCCGTTGGCGTTAATACTGGTGCCAGCATTCCTCAATGTGGAACGTGTACCAGAGACCCAGCCTCGTTGATTACCGCCAGCGAATTCACCGACAAAGATTGTTTTGGAAGACCCATCCAGAATTTCGTCGTACCGCACGCTGCTGTTGAGAAACAGAACTCCATTATTATTCACATCAATTGGTGCTTCGATGTCATTCTGCATCCCTGCATAGGTATTTCCCGGAGAAGGGTTCGATGGGCAACTGAGCAACGGAATCTGATACTCGGCAACCTGCTTATTCACCGGGGCATAAACACTCTCTTTAAAATTGAACTTATTGAATGCAACTCGTTCGTCGAGATACGGTAGAATCTGAAGGATCCAACTGACGTGATAACCCTTTGATTCACTGCGCACAGGCCCCGTAGGATTGATTGTCCCGGAAGGCAATACGTTATGCGCCATCTCATAATTCTGAAGTGCGATATTGATCTGCATCAGATTATTTTTACAAGACGCACGATGGGCCGCCTCTCTTGCCTGCTGTACAGCTGGCAACAGTAATGCGATGAGAATTGCGATAATGGCAATCACGACCAGTAACTCAATTAAGGTGAAACCACTCTTTTTATGCGTGTGCTTCAGCTTAGGCAACAAATCTAAATGTGGCATGATCTTCCCTTTAAATCAGACTTTCCTGCGGGGATACATTATTATTATTCTGAGTTTTGACTCTTAACAGTAATTGGCCATTCTCTGATGACGCGCACGCGGTAAATATCATCAGCGGGATAACTCGCCTCTGTTGTGATGATATGTGAGTCTTCCATTTGTCTGTTTTTCTCTACTTTAATGACTACTTCACCTGGATTAACTTTTCCCATCGACTCGATCTCTACTTTCCAGGTTTCGCCATCGTAGTCTGTATCTTGAATCAATCTTCTGACAGCTCTCTGAGCAGCAGCATCTCCCAATGAGGAAGCTTGAAGCAGGTATTGTTGCTGCTTGAGCTGCTTGGCCTCTACTTGACTCTGTTGCAATATTTGACCTACGACCGCTAACGCCAGAATCAGACACAGCATGGGAATGAGCACAAAAGATCCACGCCGCACATGTGTCTTCTGTGCTTTTACTCTATCCGAATACTGATTTGTCGTTTTTCGATATGATTTCATGCTTCACTCTGTCTGCTCTGAATGTTTCTGAATCTGACCGACACGATTCAACTGTGCTTCACACCGGAATAATTGGAAATAAGCTTGCAGAGTTTTATTCTCATGCCCTGTCTCATCTGGAATATTCAGCTCCATAGAAACCAGTTCCTGCTGATTGATTATTTCTGTCTGAAAAGTAACACCTGCCAGCGGGAGTAAATATTCATCCTGTGAGACAAGTTTACCTTCCCTGTGATATTCGCGACGAATTCCTTCACCCGGGGAATTTGTTAAATAAGTGATAGATGTGTTATGGCGCAGTGCCAGCTTAAGTATTTGCTGACTATTCTGTTTAGATATCTCTGCGTTCTGAGCTGTAGACACATCTTCTCTGAACTTGTGCGCGATCTTTTGAAGCACCAGTTTATTCTCAAGGCGTTCTGTTCCCTTCATCTCCACTCGCATCAGGAATGCCAGAGTGGTCACCGCTGCAGTGAACAGAATCGACATCGCTGACATTACTGCCAGCATTTCGATCAACGAAAATCCCTGTCGTAACTTCGCATAAGAATGTCGTTGTATTTTTCTTTTGTCTGATATGATCATGAAACATTCATTCATATAACCAGAGGGTCAGCGTAACAGGATCAACATTTTTCCCGTAGATATTTCTCCAGGAGACTTTGATAGCAACCTGACGGACTCCTGATACTTCGCCATCATCTGTGTTGACTACAGAAAGTTCTACTTGAGGATCATTGAGATCTAACTCCCCAATCAGCGCTGACTGATAATTATTAAGACGCTCCTGACTCAAGTCCTTCCCGGAACTTTCTCCACGAATTCGTTCAGCCAGATTTTCGACCGCTGTGACAACCAGATACCTTTGATCGATGTCTTTCCTCTGCTGGCCAATAACCTTAAACGCGGGAAGTGCCACTACCATAGTTGCCCCCACCAGAATCATCGAGATGAAGGCTTCAAAGAGGGTAAATCCACCTCGATGATTTAAGAGGACCTTTCGTTCTGGATGATTTTTATTGCAATTTCTCATTGGAACTATGACTCAGGAAATTTGGAACAACAGATAAACTAAAGGCATAAACAGAGCTATGACAAAGTAACCGACCAGTACCGCGAGAGTACAAACCAGAACGGGTTTACAGATTTCTGTGAAGTATCTGATTCTGCGAAATCTGCGCTGCTCAATCGTATCAGCCAGGGAACGCAATACTGTGGGAAGATTACCCACTTTTTCAGCAGTCATACAAAGACCTGCCTCTGCACTGGAGAGAACTTTCGCCTCACGTAAAGATTCCCAGAAATCATTACCCTGACGAACTCGTTGAGCAGCTGACTGCGTCCGCACTCTTACATCAGACCAGAGGTGATAATTCCCAATAGAATCCAGGGCGAGAAGAGGAGGCCTCTCGATCACCACGGTTTGCGCAATTTGTCGTAAACATTGGGGTGTATTCAGACGGGGAAACCAGCCCGTAATAAATGGAATATTGAGGTTCGACCAACCGAAGTAATTACCAAAATGTAAAATTGCCAGTACTACTAGTGGCAATGAGAATATTGGAAAGAATAGATAGAAGTACGAGAAGATCACATCGCTAGCAGTCATGAGTGACTGTGTAATTGATGGTAATTCAAAACCGAAATCCAGGAAGATCTTTTTGAACTTCGGAACAATCCAGTACATGATAAACCCAGTGATAATAAACTGCAGCGAAAGAATGATTGTGAGGTATAGAATCAGATTTGCAAAATTCGATTTATCAGAACTGGTACCGAGTTTTTTTGTCGCTCTGACCGCCGAATCCCGTAAAGCAATCCCCGGATTGTTAGTCTTCTCATCGATATTTAATGCCACAATTGCTGACTGGGGTAGCAAACCTGAATTTTCTGCCAGTGCCTCGGAAAGGGATTCACCGGAATGCAATCGGCTGCTGAACCTTAACAATCGGTCCCGGTATCTTCCTTTCTTCGTTTGAGAATAACGATCGATTTCTGCCGCCAGGGGAATATTTTTCTCAACACAAAACGTCATCAGCCAGAGCAGTTCTGTTTCCCGAGACCGCTTGTTTAATGACAGGATATTTAACACACAGCAGAAGACAGCAATCATCAGGATAAAAAAAGGAACGATGTAGATTAATACTGGAATGAAGATCAACAGAGGTAACCCCAGCAAAATCCAACCTCCCGTCCGGATAATATGCAAGCGGTTTTGCATAACTTCTGAGAGACTGTACTCATCTTCCTGATTGATAGAACGCAGTAACTGTAAGCACTGCCATTCCAAATAGATTGTGAAGATATAAATCAAGATTGTTGGCAGAGCGACCAGGGCAGTTCCTAGAATAGTTACTTGATTGGTTACCACAGCAATAATATTAAGCAGAAGAAATATCACACATAGAGCCAGCATGAACAGAGTAAACGCTTTCCAGCAGACTTTGATCAGTTGATTGACTCCCTGATGACCAAAATCCTGCACACGCCGCGCAAGCATGACCGATGTAATTCCTGCTATTGGGAAATAGACAAAGAAAGCCAGACTGAATATCACGCCCAGAAATTCCACGGTCGTCAAACTTTCAAAATGGACTATGAGAGATCATTTAATAATTTGATCATTGGTAAATAGATTGCCACAATCGGAATGCCCAATAAAAACAACATTCCAGATATCAGCACAGGCTGCAGGATGAATATCAGTGTGCCTGTTTTCAAATCTGCTTTGGTCTGATAGATGTTACTGCTGGCATGCAAAGACTCAACGAAGACCTGTGGGTGGTCCTGCCAGCGAAATATATGAATAAAACTTTTCGTAAAATGTGGAGAACTTTGAGCGGATTCCATCAGGCTGAACCCCGCATTGGTCCGTTTAATCAGAACTTCACACCCCGCGATCAGGTTTGGATCACGCGTCATCTGAGCCGCCAACATGAGTGCTTCGGGTAATTTCACCCTGGCATCAATCAGGCCAGCCAGCATGCGGCAGAATTGAGAGATCGAAGTATTACTCAAAATAGAACCAAACACGGGTATTTGATTCAGTAGCCGACGTCTCAAGGCACGTTTCTTCAGAAAATCAAAACTGAACCAGATTAGTGACATCCCCCCAATAACAATGAACGCGATCTTAATTCCATGCTTGGTTAACAGATCAGCGACACTGATCATCAGAACTGTCAACCCGGGAAGCTCAGTGCCGAAGTCTTCAAAAAGCGATTTGAAATTTCCAACGATGATCGTCATCAGAAAGTAGAACAAAATCAAAGAACCAAGAATTAATACGATTGAATAGAAAAAAGATGTCAGCAATTTATGCCTTGCCTGCCTACGCTGTCTCTCGCTGGCAATATAATCTTCAATCACAGACTCCAGTTTTTCTGTACCAGCGGAGACATGAATCAGGGTAGCAAGGTTTTGTGGTACCGATTGCAAATGCCGTTGGAAGGTATCCTCTTGAGATCTCCCCTGCTCCAGGTCTAATGCCATCCTCTGAAAAGTTCGTGCCAGGCTGATTGATGGCGATTCTTCCGCCAGTGTTCGCAAACTGGCGGACAATGGTAATCCTTCTATTTGAGGCTGTTTTTTGTTTCGGATCGAGTCTAGATAATCAGTGCTAACATCCCAAACAGCTTTACCGTAGTCCTCTAATGACTCTCCCTCAAATTCAGTAATATCAACAGCATCACCATCGCTGAATTCTGAATCTGGAGTCTGATCTGACTCTATCAAATCAACTCGAACAATTTTCAGTCCCTGCTCCATCAGCTTGATACGGGCAGACTCATCACTGCGTGCATTCACAAAGCCGCTGACTTCCTGACCATCAGAATTAATACAGAGATAGGAATACTGTTTCATTAGACCGAAGGACTTCCCAGCATTTTTAAAATCTCGACGAAGGGTAAAAAAACGAGCAGTGCATAACAGACTGTAATACCGCCTGCGACTAATACGACTAATCCCACAGGGACGATGTTTTTGATCCATTCAATACGGTTTAATACGCGCGTCTGATAAACACGGGCAATTTCGGACATGATGTCCGGCAGGCGATTTTGATGTGCGGGATTCATCAACATGGATTGAATATATCCAGGTAATTCTGCTGCAGACTGAATACTGCCTTCAATTCCCTCCCCCTGTTCAAGTTTTTCCGCCACTGAACGGAATTGATTGATCATTTTCGAATTGCCCGTACACTCTGCTGCGAGTACGAGTGAATCAGATAAAGGAATATGATATGAAAGCAAAACACCGGCCATTTCCGCAAAAGTGGAATAGTTCATATCGAGCACCAACCTGCGATAGCCGGGGACCCACCCATATGCGATGTTGGTTGCCAGAGATTTCAAACCAGACTGATTAACTTCTCGAGACAACAAGAATGAATGCCGACTGAATTTCCAGCTGAAAAGCAAGGCCAGAAATATCGCAGGAATCAGTATGAACCAGTTCTGGTAAAATCCGAACAGGCTCATGAGCGTATTCATCACTAAAGTATTTTTGAGCTGAAATAGTTCATTCGCGGTGACCAGTTCTGGAAAAATAACGAAGCAGACAAACAGCGAAAGCATAAAGGCGATAATCAGAATTATCGCTGGATAGATCAATGCTGCTCCGAGTTCGCGTCGCAAATCCATCCTGGCGCGAGCAAATGAAGCAAAGGATGTCAGCGCTTCCGGCAAACGCCCCATTTTGATTCCTGATTTGATGAGCGCGACGTAGGTAGACGGTAACTGGATCGCTTCGGACTGGACAGCCTCATCCAGAGAAGTTCCTTCCTCAATTTTTTGCAGCAGATGCCTGATGAAGTTCTGCGAATCCGCTTTCAAATATTTTGCGGCATTTCTGAGCCCTTCATCTAACGGAATCCCAGTACGGACCATCGCAGCCAACTCATCATTGAGATCAGCTAAACTTTCAGCTGATACGCTCTGGGATTTGGGTTGATTCGAGTTCATCATGAATGTTGTTATCTCACCGGCCACCACGACAATATGTGTTCTTGTGTCCATTCTAGGCTGAAATGGTCCGACCCGCCAGCGCAGACCGACAGATGTGATCAAAACAAATCATCTGAAATGTCAGTACTACCTCGGACCTATTTCCCTCTGATGACCCTGTCTCTAAAGGATTTTGTCTATAAACATCGAAAATACACCATTTTCTGTCACCAGAGTCTCTGGGAACCCCCATAAAACTATAATTCTGATTTACGAGAGCAAGTACCCGGCTCGATTACAGTTTACAGATTGAAGACCGCAGATTACAAAGAGGAATAACTTCCAGACCGCACTGGAGTTATTAATATCGATCAGGATGACAGCCAGCTCACAGGCTTGTATTACGGAAAGACCTCCACATGATTCGTACCAAAATTAAAGCAGCACTGCATACCTCCCAGCCCGGCGAAACAATCAAGGTATCCGGGTGGGTCCGCACTCGCCGAGATTCGAAGAGTGGCTTTTCTTTTGTCGAGCTCAATGATGGCAGCTGCATGTCTAATTTACAAATCGTCATCGATCAAAGCGTTCCAGACTATGAAACGCTGATCAAAGATGTCACCACCGGTTCCAGTATCTCAGTCACTGGAAAAGTGAATGAATCACCGGGTAAGAATCAGCGAATAGAGCTGCACGCTGAATCGTTTATTCTGTACGGAACTGCAGACGCTGAAAGTTACCCTCTCCAGAAGAAACGACACAGCTTCGAGTTTCTCAGAGAAATTGCCCACCTGCGTCCCCGCACCAATACCTTTGGAGCCATTACCCGCGTCCGCAATGAAGCCGCGTATGCAATTCATCGCTTCTTTCAGTCCAGGGGGTTTGTCTATATTCAGACTCCGATTATTACCACCAGTGACTGCGAGGGAGCAGGCGAAATGTTTCAGGTCACGACACTCAACCTGGAACGTCTAGCGCAAGTTCAGACCGAAATCGACTTTTCTCAGGACTTTTTCGGCAAACCAGCATCTCTGACAGTCAGCGGTCAACTGGAAGCAGAGATTTTTGCCACCTCACTCGGTGAGTGTTATACCTTCGGCCCAACATTCCGTGCAGAGAATTCAAATACATCCCGTCATCTCGCTGAATTCTGGATGATTGAGCCTGAAATGCCCTTCTATGATCTTGAAGACAACATGGCACTCGCAGAAAGTTTTGTCAGAACTGTCATAGGGGATGTTCTGCAGAACTGTCCTGAAGACATGGAGTTTTTCAACCAGCGTATCGATCAGACTACATTAGAAAAACTGCACAACATCACTGAAAACGAATTCATTCGGCTCTCCTATACCGATGCCATCGAGATTGTCAAATCCTGTGGAAAGCAGTTTGACTTCCCCATCGACTGGGGCAGTGATATGCAGTCCGAACATGAACGATACTTAACTGAGGAACACTTTAAGCAACCCGTCATCGTTTACAATTACCCCCGAACGATCAAACCCTTCTACATGCGTTGCAATGACGATGGTAAAACCGTCTGTGCTATGGACGTACTTGTTCCAGGTGTCGGTGAGATTATTGGAGGAAGTCAGCGCGAAGAACGCTACGATGTTCTCATTGATCGTATGCGGGAAGGAGATCTAAACCCCGAAGACTACTGGTGGTACACCGACTTAAGGAAGTACGGTACAGTCCCTCATTCCGGCTTCGGACTCGGGTTTGAGCGTTTGATTCAGCTACTGACCTCTATGACTAATATCCGTGACTGTATCCCCTTCCCCAGAACTCCTAAAAACGCGGAATTCTGATCCGGCAAAATCATTTAGACTGCCCCTGTAGATGTTTTTGGAACCACTCGACGACAGCCTGGCTGGCACGCGTCTGGTCATCCCCTTTAAAACCATGAGCCGCCTTTTCAATAACCAGTAACTCAGCCGGGACATTTTTCTCCTTAAACTGCTGCATGATGTTTTCACTATGGCTGATGGGAACCAGTTTGTCCTGGTCGCCATGAATCAACAGAGTCGGCGAATCATCGGGAGTGACTTGCAGAAGTGGGGAGAAATCATCAGCGAGTTCCTTGTCAAACTGTAGTGCAGGAAACCGCTGGTAATAGGGAGATGTTTCTTCAACGAACTCACGCAAGTCAGTAGGAGGATAATAGGCAGCAACTGCAGCCACACGATCACTCTGTTGTAACACCTTATCTTTTGCGTCCGGTTCCCCCTGATCCGATGTCGTCCCCAGTATCAGCGATAAATGCCCTCCGGCACTTCCCCCCCATACCCCCAGTCGGTTGGGATCGACACCGTATTCTTTCGCATGCAGACGAATGAACCGCACACTTCTTCTCACATCCTCGACCACTTCCGGGATTTTGAATTTAGGGCTGCTGCCATGCCTGATACAAAATACTGTAAAACCGCTATCTAATAATGGCTTAAACCACGACAACATATTTTGAGGCTCCGTCCAGCGCGAATACCATCCGCCACTAACCATGAAAAGTACGCCAGCGCCGTTCGGCTTCTCGGGTTGGAACACATCGAATGTCAGTGCCATTCCAAATTTATGCCCATAAACGACGTCCGGAATTATTTTGACTTCTTCTTCCGCCTGAGCAACTGACTGCGCAGGCATAACTAGTGAAAAGAGTACTAAGGTAACGAATAAGATTTTCATTTGTTGGTTTCTTCAGGCAATTCATACCCATTTGAGGTTAAGGTGAATTCCACTTGTTTCACTCTAAGCGATGTTGCGTTAAACCTTAAAACAATCAGGTAAAACTTCAGCAGTTCACTTTATCCACGTGTTATTTGATTATCTTGACTTACCCCCGCAGATCGCAAGGATTTCCGAAAATAATTCGTGGGTCAATATGCTGTTCTCCAGAGAGCTTTCATCTCAGTGCTACTGGCTGGATGAAAAAGAATCAGTTTCTCACCACGTCTTTTTCTCGCATTTTACCTGAAAATAATTGGTGACGGGTTGAATTCTTCTGAGCAGAATCAGTTTGTAGCCTGCGCGCAGCAACAGAGAAAACGTACACAGAATGGTGATGACACCCATTTGGATTCAGCCATTGAACAAGCCCGAACAGGTAAGATTCGCCACTACGTTGAAATACAATGGCCTGGTGTCCAACTGGATGAATGGCAATGGGACATTCTGGAGTCTCTATTCGATCCCACTATTCGCCGCGTATTCGTTAAAGGGAACACAGGTTGTGGTAAGGGAGCTGCTGCTGGAATTGCCTGTTGCACTTACTTTCATATCTGGGACGATGCCAAAATTGTAATTACGCGAGACTCACTCAGGATGGCTCAGAAAATTGCCTACGGGGAAGTCGATAAATGGTGGAGACGAATGACGGTAAAGCCACCGGGGAAATTGTTGACTTCGGGAATTTATGATCATCAACAGCATTCTATTTCCCTGGCAAATCCGAAGCATATTGAAGGTTTCAGAGGGGCACACTCGCCACATGTTCTTTTCTGGTTTGATGAAGCAACGGCCCCGAATCTTGAAGACAAATATAAACTAGCCAACACTCAGGCAAAAAAATTCCTGGCTCTCTCCAATCCATCCACACTATCGGGATCATTTCGAGATGCCTTTCCAATTATAGAACCAGACCGTACCCAAACGATTGTGGACCAATATGGTAAAACACGCTGTATCACAGTCAGTGGCTGGGAATGCACAAATGTGAAAGAGACCTGCCTGGAACAACCTGTCGCCCCCTTAGGAGGTATCAAAATCGGACGCAGGTTCTATTCGCATGGCACGCCGATTGAAATGGAAGACTTCGAACAATGTAAGCCCCGTATTCCCGGACAGACATGCTACGACGAATTTATGTCGTTATTAAACGATCCGGACCCACTCATTCGGAATGTATATGCACTAGGAAAGTTTCCGGATCAGGATCCAGAGAAACAGGTCATTCTCCCAGACTGGCTGGTGGAACCTGTCTCATTCTGGACACGCTGGCATCATCTCTGGCGACGTGCTACGGAAAACCAAAACAAGTCTGCAATTCATCTGTTGAATCAGATTATTCCAGTTGAGGGTTTTGGACTGGATGTCGCCGCATCCCGATTTGGAGATACATCAGTCCTTGCCGTTGGTGGCAGGTACGGTATCCGAGCCATCCATGAATGTCAGTTCGCTGATACACAGCAGACGCTCAAGTGGGTAATCGAAACCGCACTGACATACGGAGTTGATCTAGAACAGGGAATTGTTCCTTTGGCTATCGACTGGGGAGGAGGTTATGGGAACGCAGTCGGTGATCCTTTAAAAAAACGAAATGTGCATGTGATTGAAATTCACAGTAATTCCGCAAGTGATATCGACACTCAAAAATATGCCAACAAACGGGCTGAACTCTACGGAGAGGCTGCAAGACGCCTTGACCCGGCGGGGGACTTCCGCATGATACCTTTCGCTTTGCCCGATAACGAGCGCCTGCGTGCAGAACTGATAGCACCTCAGAAAATATACTCCGGGCATGACGGTGAAAAATATTATATCACCCCCAAAGGACGGCGAGGGTCTGACGAAAACTATCAAGGCAAAACGTTGAGGGAAACGTTGGGTCGTTCTCCTGATCGGGCTGATGCAGTCGTCTACTGTCTCTGTGCTCTACGAGATCAATCCCGTCGAAGACTGATTGTTGCCTGATAAATTCAGCAGACAAAATGAGACATACTCCTTTATCAATCTAAGGATAGTAAAACATGTGGAACCCCTTCAAACAGCTTGCCGCACGATTCAAATCAAACCGGTTCGCAGTCGCACTGCGAACCGCACTCGGGACTGGCCAACCAGGCAGATGGCACAGTGACCATCGAGAGGAGTCAGAACAGTTCACTGGTTGGACGTTTGTTGCAATTCGGGCAATTTGCCTGCAGGCTATGCAAGCTTCGGTGGCTGTCTACGATGAAACTGTAAATAATTCCAATCAAAAATTGTTCCGACGCCACCTGAGAATGGACGCTGGATATGGACTTACACGAAGCTTGTATGCCGGTGAAACCGGTGCGTCCATTCCTCTGTCGAACGATCATGCGCTTTGCCAGATTCTCAAACACCCCAATCCCACTCAATCAGGTGCAGCCTTCCGCTATGAGCGTGTCTTACAACTCCAACTGACTGGGACAAGTATCGTCTGGAATGTGCCCAATCAATTTGGGAAGACTGTCCACCGTTACGTAATTCCTACCGCGATCGCGTCGCCAGTTGCCCCTTCAACAGATATGCCTGAAGGCGGATATAGAATACAGACACCTTCGTCGCGCTATGATCTTGAGGCCTTTTCAAGTTACTCCAGTTCACACAGTCTACTGCAGCAGGTATTTGGAAAAGTCATCCCACTCTCACAGCTGCAGATCACGCGGTGGCCCCACCCACTTTACCAGGACGACGGACAATCTCCTGTCAGCGCGGGTGCCCGCTGGATCGACTCAGCCAATCAGATCGATGCAGCTCGTTGGGCTCAGATGAATAATGGAGCCGATCCATCAATTGTCGTCACCTGCGGAAAGGATATGCGCCCAACCAGAGAAGAACTTGAAGCCGCAGCCGCGATGTTTGATCAAAAATATGGGGGTACTGAAAATACAGGCAAGGCGATCTTTACAACCGGTGAGCAAGTCGTCTCACTCACGGCCACTCCCCGGGAGATGGACTACAACGCTTCATTCGTCGAATTTAGAGATGCGATTCTGGCTTTACATGGAGTCCCTGGAATTGCTGCAGGTATCTCTGACGGAGGAAGTTATGCCGCTTTTTACGCCAGTTTAAAGCAGTTCATTTCTCTGACTGTTCAACCCATTCTGGATTTATTGGCAGAAGATGATACCGAGCACCTTGCCCCCCAGTTCGGGAGGAACCTGACCATTGAAATTGAAGCGACCCAAATTGATGATCCAGATCTGCTCGAGAAGCGTCTGGCGACAGATATTCGAGCCCAGATTATCAAAGTAGACGAATTGCGGGCGATCCGTGGGCTACCACCTCTTGGTCCAGAAAATGGAGGAGACGAAATTGTCAGCGCCGACCGACAGCAACCTGTTCACTCTGAATCACAAACAGAGGATCATACTACGGCCCCCAGTCTACCACCGGGAAAAAGTCTGATGGATGCTTTACACCTGCGTGCTGATTCCGCGTTGGTGAATGGAGCAAATTAATCGGAAGTCAGATCCCGTTGCGCACCCGACTTCTTTTGTTGCGCACTGGCGATGAGATAACTGACCAGGCAACCGCTGGCGATATTTATTGAAACCGCGGCCGGCGCAATCCATTGAAAACTGATCGGATCAGGCATATCAGAGGTATAATTCTCGATAAAAATAGGTCCCGAAAAAGCAATCAACACGGCAGTCGTCGTTCCCAATACTGTCCCGACCAGTACGCCGGCGGGTCTGGAAAAAGGGACGAAAAGAGCAAAAAAGAAGAGACAGAATATAGGAGTGGTCAATAAGTTCGCAGTTTTATTCGTCACAGCAGTGATGTTTCCTGGAATACTTCCCATCAATGAACTGGACAGAACCACGATGACTCCAATTCCCAGTGCCAGCAGACGTGCTGATAAAACATGTCCCCGTTCTGTTTTAGGTTTGAAACCAAATCGATCCAAAAAGTCTGTCATTACGACTGCTGTGATGGAGTTCACACCGGAATCGATACTAGACATGGCTGCTGCAAACATCGCTGACACAACACACCCTGATATTCCAACTGGAAGATGATTTGCAATGTAATGTGGGAAAAATTTATCCGCATCCTTTTTGAGCTCCATACCGGCAGGAATTTCACTCGGAAACGCATTGAAATACCCCAGCAACGCAAAACCAACCATCGCCAGAGTCAATGACACAACCACTGAAACGGTCAGTTGGATAGCCAGAGAGCGTCGTGCCGCCGCTGCATCCCGGGTCGACATGAATCGCTGCACGGAAACCTGGTCTCCGCACATGGTAGCGACATACCAGATCAGAATTGACAAAAATGTGCCGACATAAGTCACGCGTGTCGCCGGGTCAGTACTGAAAAATGGCTGTGTATCCCAGTTAGAGTCCCACTGAGTAGGAAACCAGCTGAAGCCCCCCAGGTGGTAAGTAATAGTGGCAATCACCAGCAAGGCTCCACCAAACAATAGAATCGTCTGAATTAAATCGGTGATGACTACAGCACGTAAGCCCCCCAGGGATGTATAAATAATGGCTACCAAACCTGTACCCAATACGATATAGGGAATCCACTCCTCTCCGACATTCAACATGGTCGTGATCGCTTTTGCTGTCAAATAGACCAGCAACGACATCCAGATTAATCGCAAGCCCAGGAACATGACTGCTCCCAGCATACGAATGCCAAGTCCCAGCTTTTCTTCGAGAAGTTCGTATGCACTGGTAACCCGACTTTTCATATATACTGGCAACATCACGTAACCAACAATGATGAAAATGAAAGGCATTGCCAGGTCTTTGACCAGATAGACTGGCCCTTTTCCCAGAATTTCTCCTGGAGTAGACAGATAAGTGATTGTACTCAGAAGTGTGGCAAAGAGTGAAACACCGATCAGAAACGGATTCATCTGACCGCTGCCCACAAAATATTCAGAAGTATCTTCCTGTCCTCGACTGAAATACCAGCCCAGAAATATCGTAAGAATTGCGTAAACGGCTATGATCATCCAGTCGACCGGATGCAGGCCCGTGTTAAGTGGCAAGGGCTCAGCAGTTGATTCTGCTGCCGAAAGAGGAGAATTCAGAAAAAAAACGATGGACAGAGTCGCAATGGAAATAAACAATTTCAAGATGTGGTTTCCTGCTCTGAATACGAATTATGCATCATAGGTGGAGTGAGCCGCAGCAGACCTGTCTTCAGGCAAATTTCTATTTCAGTATGCTGACAATGGACCCTGATTTCAATTCAGTCACCTCAAAGTTCATGGTAAATCAGGAGGATCAAGATTATGCTGAATTCTGTACCGATGCGCTGATTCAAACTTTATTTGCGGGTAAAAACAAGTTCCATTTCCCAGAGGCCATGCACCATGTCCACGCACAGTGATATCAGTTTCAGTAAAAAAAGAACCTGGAGCCACGATTTACCTATCAGTTTTCTCATGCAGCAGGGTGTAGAAAATCCGGGGGTTCTGTCACTGGCAGCAGGCCTGGTCGACCAGGGAAGCCTCCCTGTAGAATCTACCAGGCAAGCCCTGGAAAGCCTGCTCGCCAATCCGAAAATGGGATTGGAAGCATTACAGTATGGAACGACGGCTGGATCAGTCGCTTTAAGAACATTACTGCTGTCCCATATATCTAATCTGGAACAAAAACCAGCTGACGAGCTGGGAATCACTGTGGATAATATCATTGCCACCACAGGCTCACAGCAGTATCTGTCTCTGGTCGGTGAGATATTGCTCGATCCCGGTGACATCTGCCTGGTTGCAGCTCCGACCTATTTTGTCTTTCTGGGTGTACTCCAGGGACTGGGAGCGCGCATCGTCTCTGTCGAAACCGATGAATTCGGCATGCGAATGGACTCACTCGAATCAACGCTCGACATGCTGGAGTCCCAGGGGGATCTGGCAAAAGTCAAGATGATCTACGTAGTAAGCGATTATGAAAATCCTTCCGGTCTCTCCCTTTCGATTGATCGGCGACAGCAGATTGTCGAAATCGCTCGCAAGTGGTCAAAATCACAACGTATCTTCATCCTGGAAGACCTCGCCTATCGTGAACTCTGTTATGATGGCCCTGTGACACCAAGTATACGAAGCTTTGATCCCTCTGGAGATAATGTGATTCTTACACAAACTTTTTCCAAAAGTTTTTCCCCCGGGTTGAGAGTGGGATTTGGGGTTGCCCCGCTTGAAGTCTGCGCTGCCATACGCGACAAGAAAGGAAATGATGACTTTGGATCTACGAATCTGAGTCAGCATATTTTAACTCGTGTATTGAGCGATCATTTATACTATGAACACGTTGCAACCCTCCGAAACGTGTATCGCGAAAAACGAGACTGCATGCTGGAAGCCGCTGATGAATATTTTTCAGATATTCCTGGCGTCCATTGGGTACATCCAAATGGAGGACTGTACGTCTGGATGACCCTGCCCGAGTCAATTGAAACCGGCTTCCAAAGTCCACTCTTCGAACGCGCTGTACATGCAGAGAAAGTAATGTATGTTCCCGGCGAATTATTTTATGCTGTTGACCAAGGTCTCCCGCTCGAAGAACAGCTGGCTCCACAAAAAAATCACATGCGGTTAACGTTTGGTGTTCAAAACCCGGAAGGTATTCGGGAAGGCATGCAGCGGCTGTCCAATGCCGTTAAGTTTCTTTCCTGATAGTAGTTACGCATTAACTTGTTAGTCAGTTTTTTTTTCCAAAGAGTACTGAATCTCGAATAAGCTCAAGCGAGTTTGCCGATTACGCCGATTATAGCAATAGCGTTATTTTCAGTTCAAAGACATGCGTCTTGTGTCGCTATTCAATTTCGCCAGCTCCTTCTTGGTAAGTTAGAAAACGAATGGGCATTTGTGATTCCTGCCATTCTGGTTGTTGTCGCTCTTTTGCAGTTCCTATTTCCGGAGCAGACATCCATCATTTCACTCATCGCCAGAACTTGAATTTCTGGGATTTCGCTTGCCGCTGGGAAGACACCGAAGGACTCATCTCACGTAACCTGGCACCTCATTTTCTGTTTGAAGACGATCCCGAAACTCCTTTCGTGATTTGCTTGAAACACATCCCCAGCAGTTCATTCCCCGGAACTACAAAATGCCGATTTCTGATGGAATGCCTTCCCGATGATGAGCATCCCAAAGGACTGGGCCGCTGTGGAATCTATCAAAATCGCCCTCAAACGTGCCGCTGCTTTCCGGCAAAATTGAATGCCTCTAATGAACTGGCGATCCTGTATGATATTCCTTCTAATGGTCGTGACGGCGAACCTGCCTATGACCTCTGTTCTCGACAATGGACGGCTTCTGACCTGGATCCTAATGACACGATCCAGAGCCTGGTGATTGCCAGATACGAAATGACATTCTTCAGTAAAATTGCTATGATCTGGAATCAGGCCCCCGGCGCATGGAATCAATTTCCAGATTTTATTGACCGTATTTATTCAAATCGAATTGCCTCGGAGACCCAAGAGGACACCTCAGCTGATACAGTTGGAGTCTCTGACAACTCTGAATCTCATAAACGTGCTGCCTGATCGCTCCGCAACTCCCTCGCTTTACCAAGTGCGTCAGCCCCGATTAAGCTAAGTCTTTCATCCGGCTCTCTGCTATTCAGTCCGATTAATTTGCAGATTGAGCCATCTTATTCAGCACTCTCAGATTCAAGACGACTACTCTGAATTCTCTCTGCTTATTGAAAGAATTCAGATTCATAATGATCTTGCTGCCAGAGAGACTCTTCGAATGTCAGACCTCCCGTCCGTCTATCGATTCCTGCACACAGCGCAGGCCAAACCAGTCACTGATCATTCACCTACTGTCTTGGAATAAAAAAAGAAAAAACCGAATCGAATCTTATTGACCCCGTGGAGCCGAATCTTAAAACACTGCCCTGTCGCAAATAAATAGTTCTACTCAACGGGGCAAACTGTGAACAATTCAAATTCGGACATTCCTTTACAGACGATTCTTAAAGACCGAAAACAAAAATTCGGTTCCTTCTGTAGTTTCGCTGATCAGTCGTCTGACCTCTCACTCCTTTGTCATACTCAACCAGTCGTAGACGAACGACTGATGTCGGCGCGAGCTGTCATCAACACTCCACGCGAAGACCGGGAAGGTGACGTAATCGTACCTCGAGGTGTTCATCTCGATAATTATCGCAACAACCCGGTTGTTCTTTGGGAACATGGCCTGGGAGAACTCACACGCCCGATTGCCAAATGTCAGCAGCCCGACGGCAAACTCGCTCTGGATGTATCAGATCATGAAATTACAGCCACTTCATTTTTTACTGACAAGTGTCTGGAATCTTTACAGATATTCCACCTGATCGCAGAAGGCCTGGTGAGAGCAACTTCTGTGCGGGCCCTGCCCATCAAGTCTGCAATCAGAAAAACATCAAATGCAGGTTCGGGGATTATTCTCGAAGAATGGGAATTGATCGAATGGTCCTGGGGGGCACTGGGAGTTAACCCCGATGCGATCGCTCGAACACTTGATCGAGGGACTATTGAAGGCCGGAGAATCACCGCACCGCTCTTGAAGTCACTTCAGGCAGTTTTACCTGCTGACCAGATCTCAATTCCAGGTTGGTCTGCTGCGAATAAGACGAATATCGAAATCAGTCGATCCAGTAATTCGACTGCCTCTCAAGAGACTCATCATCCACCACTTTCCGATTCTCCAAAACAAGCACAGAGCATCTCATTTAAGTCTACATCTAATGAAATCTGTGAATCGGAAATAGAGGTCAAAGACAAAAACCAGCGGATACCATTAGGCGCTCAACTGCTTCGTTTCATTTCAGACTCGATCAGTCAGTTAACAGACCAAGTGAATTCTACAGAAGCAATTCTGGAAAACGAACGAATTCAACAACGTCTGAAATCTTTTGTTCAGGCACTACAGGACGAGCAGAATGATCTGAACCAACTTTATCAGAAAATATATAAGCATCTCCCCTCCCTGAGTGACTCTGAGCACACTCCTCAGAGTCCTGATTCAATGAAAAGCCCACTCCACTCAGAGTTTCCACTTTTGTTTGAAGAGACACAACCAAACCGATTCGCAAACTGTAACGGCATGGCCCCCTGGAAGGCAGGCGCTGACAGTGAGTTTTATGAGCGGGCGATTCTGGCAGGGTTCAAGGTAGCGGCCCTGAGTGACGTTGTCGCACTGAGAAGACTCCACAATCCATCGCTTTCCAACGACCAGGTGACCAGCGGGCACGGCTCGGATTTCCGCGAACAGATCAAGCAGTGGACCGTTGCGAGCATTGAACGGCAGAAGCAGGGACCGGATCACTCTATTGGTGGTTTAGCCAAACACCGGAACGATAAAGCACTTGAAGTCCTGAAGGGGAAATGATGCCAAACGAGATCAATCACAGCAGAACCCGCAATTCTTCATTCTATGATCAGAAATACGGGTCGGGCAACGGCTGGAAGTACGACACGGACAAAGTGACGCGCTGGCTGCAGGAGAGCATCGTATCCCGGTTCGGGCTGACTCCCGGCGACCGGGTGCTAGAGCTGGGTTGCGGTGAAGGCCACCATTCCGCCCTGCTGGCCTCGTTCGGCCTGGATGTATACGGAGTCGACTTTTCCGAGAAAGGCATCGAGGCGGCGAAGGAGCGGGGTTCTGGTGCGACATTCATCGCTGCCAACGCTCTTGATCTGGGGAGGTTCTTCGATCACGGGTACTTCGACCTGATTTTCGTACGGGGAATGAGCTGGTATCACTACGAGTTGAGCGGCATTTCCCGCATGGGGATCGATATCGAAGAGGAGACAGGCAAGCTGTTTGAGTTTCTGAAGCCGGGAGGCACGTTCGTGCTGCAGATTCGGACGGACTTCTCCGGGAACAAGCCGACGGACAATGTATTTGACTGCCGCCTGTCAGAATTCAAAGAGTTGTTTTCTCAGTTCGGGGAAATTATCCATACTTCAAATACAGCAGGCGCGGAACTGATAGACGACGAACAGGCCGCGAAGATAAAAGGTGGGATTGTAATGGCCATAAGAAAGCATGGCCAGGTTCTACTATAAATCCCTGATTTCAGTCAGAAAGATCATAGTGAAGACTCAGCAAGCTCTCGTACCAAAGTCTCTACTTTTTTCACATCCGGAATCGCCAAAAAACCAATGTCGGTCTGTTGCCGCTGTTGGTTATTGTCGACTGCGACCTGACGTTCAAAAATCAGATCCCCTGCACCGTCGTCCCATTGTGTACGTCGCAGGTTACGGAGTTGCTCCGGTTCGAAAGATCGAATTGAAGTAGCCAGTTTTTTTTCAAAGATGATGGCGCGATCCGTGGTGAGCACGTAGGCTGTATTCCTGGCTTTCTTCATCATCCAGACAGGTGAAGTAAGCAGCCCAAGCCCAATCAACACAAAGGGAATTCCAAATAATGGAAAGAAATCAAACCCTTTGTTGAAGTCTGGAATTTTAAAACCGGACGCTCCCGCGATCCAGAACAAAGCAAATGCAGTCCAGGGAATCCCAAACAGCACCATCGGCCAAGCACGCATACCAAAGCGTTTAGGGTCCGGGGTACCGACCCACGAAATCCGCTCTTTTTCGTTGAGTTCGGCCTGGATCAGAGATTGCAACTTGACTGGTAATCCCCAGAGAGTTTCCGTTGGTGCAGGCATCGCATCTGACCCGTGAACTGGCATGCTGAAAAGTAACTCTGATTCGATCAGAGTGTCTACAGTTCCAAAGAATAGCAAATCAGACAGCGATTGGAATCGCTGATGCAGAGAAAAAAAGACTTACCTGGGAGTTACAAAAGGACAGCTGCAATCTCCGGTTTCATTGACGTAATGCATGCCCTGTTTACACGCCGTTCGCACATCCAGGCGTAGCTGAGATAACCATTTGGGAGAGAGCTCACCTCGTGCGATCGCATATAAAGCAAATGCATATCCGAACATGTTCATACTCAAATATCCCTGACGGGACATACTCCAACCGGACAAAGGACCATCATCCCAGTAGTTTTCCTGCATGACCATATTGGCAGGAAAGAGGCCCATTCCCATATAAACCGTGATTAGATCCGTCAACATTTCGTGATCTTCTTCATCAGGTGAAATCCGTCGCTCTCCCAGCAGGAGTACGTGCCCGATTTCGTGTGCGAGTGTTGCGACAGCCCTGAGAGGGTCTTCCAGAGTATTCAATTCGAGCCAGATCTCATGCTTATTTCCTACCTTGCCGTACAGACCAGCAGATCCCTCTGTCATCATCCCTTCGAACTCGGGTCGGGCTTCTTCGTAGAATCTCAATCGTAAGTCTACGGGATCGACATCCATATATTCTGCAACCCGATTCATCAGACTGCGAATACTTCCATGTGTGAGATCATAATCATCAGGAAAAAATTCAGCAGTGGGTAAAATGAAAGTCCCTTTCGTCAGACGTTGCATACCAAACTCGTCAATGAGCCAGGTAAAGCGTTCTTCAATCCAGGATTTCTCCTCTGCAGTAACTGGACAAGTCGGCTTTGAACGGAACCAGCCAAACATGAAACTGCCCTTTCTACCAGATTGACAGAGACTCATTTACGTGCGCTGTCTAATTCAGAAGCGTTGGTCAGTCTCGAATTTAAATGACAACCAGTCACACATGATAAAGCAGATCCGATCGCAGGACATACTTGGTTTCCTCTCCTGCCACTGGTGTCCCGGAGTGCCACAACTTGTGTGCAAATAATAAACCGCAACCTGCCTGTGGTTTGACACGAATATCATTTTTTCGAAATACCGTTTCTCCTCCCTGCTCAACCGTATTGAGATAGATCAGAAAAGTAAAACGGGATTCACATCCCGGAAGCTGCTTTGTGCCGTCCTTATGCATGTTAAATTTTTGAGGCCCGCTGTATCGGTAGAAACGAATGAAAGGACTCAAACCCACGGCAGTTCCCAGGTCTGATTCTGGTAATGTGTACTGCTGGAGCTTTTCCCACAGATCGTCAGCAGTCTTCTGGGATTCGATATCCGCCCGCTCATTGGTACGAATCTGATCCATCTGCTTTCTGACACCATAGACATCAACGTCTGCGGTTTCATAGCCGAGGTATTCACTATAATTGATATAGTCCTGGCACTCTGTTGCCGAAAAAAAATGCTCGATCCAGAAGATCTCCTGATCGAGCATTGTTACTGGTTGTTTCATAATGAGACCTAAATCAGCTTCCACCCCTTGCGATATTCGCGACGGATGTATTGATCTGATTCCGGAGCGTTCGTGGCACGCATGGTCTGTGTATCCCAATGCAGCTTTTTCCCCGTGCGATAAGCGACATTCCCCAGATGATTTGCCTCCGTCAGCAGACCCGCATATTCGAAATTGCAGGTTGTGGGTGCGCCGGTTTTACAGGCATGGATCCACTCAGCATGATGACCCAGTGATTTCGGGATGTAGGGTTCTGGCGGTTTAAAGTCAGCATACTCATTCTCAGGCAGTAGAACGTGTTTGCTGTAGTCAGACAGCAACATCCCTTTTTCGCCGACAAAGAGAACCCCATTTCCCCATTGGGGAATTTTCCCCTCTTCCCAGAGTTTGGGCTTATTGGTTCCCTGGTACCAGCCTACGGTGACGGGTGGCAGATCTCCACGCTGCCCATACTCGTAAACCGCCTGCATAGATGCCGGTGCGATCTCTTTCTGGATGGGCGGACCAGCGGCTTCAATGGTCAACGGATAATCGAGTTTCAAAGCCCAGAAGGGTAGATCAATCCAGTGGCTGCCCAGGTCGGACATGGTCCCGTTCCCAAAATCCCACCAGCGATACCATTTGGGACCGGGGAAATAGATATTGTTGAACGGCCGCTCCGGAGCGGGACCCAACCAGAGATCCCAGTCTAGCCCCTTGGGAATCTCATCGCTGTGACTGGGACGTTTTTCGGAATAGACGAGATCTTTCGCAGCCCGGGCAGCTTCTTCTGACGGATGCCAGCCCCAGGCTCGGGAAACCCAGACATGTGCTTCCTGAACAGGACCAATGGCCCCCGTCTCAATTAACTCGACCACACGCCGATAGTTCTCGCCGGCATGAATCTGAGTACCCATTTGTGTCGCCACGCCCGCCTCACGCGCCGCATCCCGGATCACACGCGCTTCCCAGACACTGTGTGTCAATGGCTTTTCACAATAGACATGTTTTTTCATCTGCAGGGCCGGCAGTGTTGCGAAAGCATGGGTATGCTCGCACGTGCTGACCACGACTGCGTCGAACTGATCGGGGTGATCATAGACTTCCCGAAAATCTTTGAACTTCTTAGCCTTGGGGTGGCTCTGTGAGGCTCGAAACAGATTCTGTTCATTGACATCACACAGCACGGTAATGTTTTCAGAGGAAACATTGCGCAGATTACTGCCCCCCCTGCCCCCGGATCCAATGATGGCGATATTCAGTTTTTCATTCAAATTGGTCCCACGAACAATGGCGGGGGCACCAAAACCGATGGCGGCAGCCGCAGACGCAGAGGTTGCCAGAAATCGTCTGCGGTTCATGGTAGAATGCGTCTTGTCTGTTTGGCTGGATTTATCTTGCACTGTAGGCTTCCCCCTCTGAAGAATATGGCCATCCCGCTGGAAATACGTTTAATTAACTTACTTAAACTATCGCAAGATCGATCACGCATCGCAAGACAAATCAAAGGGCTCACAGAATTTCTATAGCAGTCTCAGTTCTGTGCTGAATCAATCACTGGCTGGCAATTCGGACAGATCTGCTGTGCGTCCAGATCGTCCTGCAACCAGTGGTTTCCACATTTCCCACAAACCGCGATCTGTCCGGGTGACTCTTCCAGCAGATTCAGATAGTCGATCACCTGCCCCTCGATCTCGGCATTCCCGATCAAACCACGACTGAGAACCAGTACTGCATTGAGAAGAGCTGCTGTTTGTGAGGAGAAAGACTGTGAACTTTGATCGAGGGACACACCACCACTCAAACGCTTTCCGATTCGAGCATCGGTTTCAACTGACCAGCGAGTACCAGAACGCCAGTCCCCCGCTGAATTCTGCGCCAACAGGATTTCGATCCGATTCGTCTCTGGTCCGGTCACAGGAATACGGACGACCTCTGTCTCGCCCTCAGTGATGACTCTTGCAGGCTTCGGAACGGATCTTGTCTGCTCGCGATCTGAAACATCGGATGAAAGCTGCATTTGCTCAACTTCCACTTCTTGAGAGATCGTTTCAAGTGAATGCGACAACTGTGAGAGCAACTGCTTGCGTTGCGATTTAGCCTGTCTGACTTTGCGGCGCAATTGACTCAATGAACGTTCCACCTTGACCAGTTCTGGTGCCAGTCGAATCAAGTTCTCCACATCGCTCTCTACGTCAATGTCAGTTTCGGATTGCCTTTGATCAGTAACGGATAGAAACTCTTCATCTGAGAAATCCAGTGACTCACCATGGTGCCAGCGACAATAAGCCTGACGCCAGAGGTGCCAACCCGTGGTATCAAACAGATAAGGATTGTCTGCAATCGGGGTCTGCGACTCACAGGCGTTGATGCCCTGCTCGATAATCGTTTCCCGGGGTTCTGAAGCCAGGATTCCCCTCATTTCCAGTATTTCGCTTTCCATGAATTCGGGTAACGACGCGAACTCAGCCCGGCATTCTTCGTCGGCGTCGACACCAGCGTTGATCCAGGTTTGCAGATGACTCTGTTGCTCCGGTTTCAGGTCAGCAACGCGATCGGGGCTGAACTCGATGCCCCACTCAGCCAGTTGTCCGCTGATGGTACGATATGTGTTCGAAACATAGTCTGGTTGGCTCTGGTATTGATTCATATACGTATTCTCCCTGCAGAAAGAGGTTATTGAAAATGAGCAGCCGTGATCAGCATCGTGATTCAATCAGGAGCAGTGCACCGTGTAAGTCGCCGTCCCGTCAGCGCACTGTTCCAGGGAAAGACGGGCTCCGTCTGTCTCGATTGAGACAGGTAGATAATCGCCCAACAGTTCGATTGAGATTTCATCAGGCAGCATGCCTTCCTGCCTGGGAACCGTCGTTGAGCCGTAGGGAGTATGGATCGTTTCATAGGTTGTCGCGGACTCGAGTTCCCTCAGAGCCTGCTGCTCGACATGCTGCAGGTCTTCCCAGGCCTGCTCCGCCAGCGAGAAACTGTGCTGCTGATTCAGAGACTCGCGTTGGAGTGCATCAATCGCATTGAGTGATTCTCTCCAGCCAGCCAATGCTGCTTCATAGGACTGTGCCATCGACAGACAGACCTCGGCCTCTTCCAAATCTCCCTGCAGACGCTTGAGCCGAGACTTTTCCTGATTCAGCTTTCGCATAAGTTGATTGATCTGCCGCTCCTGATCATTCAGTAAATCACGGCAATGCTGCACATCGGTGGTCGCCTCGATAGACGACAGACCATCGTACTCATCCTCAATCAGAACCAGGTTTGCGAAACTCTGTTGCAGTTGAGTGGGAAAATCTACCTGCGACATAGAAGCGTGATCATTCTTTTCCGTTTCGTGTTTCATTCCTGTCTTATCCATAATCAAAGGTCTCAAGTCCTGTTTTATTCATTTCACGTTGACTCTGTTGACTGGCTGTATTCCTCAGAGATCTTTCTGAACCTCTCCCATTGTGTCGGGAGCGATGAACTCGAGAGTCACACTGCGATCTTCGACTCCCACACAACCCACATAAACATCACCCAGGCACCCTGCTTCACCGGGCGTCAGTGTGAGAAACTGCGTGACGGGTTCTGCTACCAGTGTGATGCCGCGGGAGAGGTAATAATCCCGTTTGATCCAGCCCTTCCGTTCCAAGGCACGCAGGTGACACATCACGCCATTGGAGGAGCGAATACCGAAGCGATTCGCAATTTCGCGCACAGTGGGTGAGAGTCGATGTTCGGTGATTTCCTGTTTAATGAAGGCATAGATCGCGTGCTGTTTCTCAGTCAGTTTCTGACGTGCAATGACTCCTGTTGATTCCATGTGTCTGTCTCCCGTTTTGAGGTGATTGGATGTGCGTTACGTGAGGAATTATAGCGGTAAAAAAGCGATCAAAATTTTTCAGCGGAGGGGTCAAAACAGGGGAACGTCAGATCCCGCCATCTGCCGCCGATTGACGATTTCCGGCGAACTTTCCCGCCGATTTTCGCTTAGAAAAGATCACAATTTTTTGTTTTTTCGCGTAGGAACTTCAGATCGCAAGGGGACATGAGAAAAGCTGTCATGCGGACTCACAAAATCGCACGTTCACTCCAACGGAGAAATCAGGAAAACTTGGATTTCCTGTTTGTGAACATTCTTTACTTTGTTTACAATATCAATTCTTCTTACTCTGATGTCTTAAATAACAGAGTGCGACCGTTTCATTCCTGCCTCTACTAAGGTGCCAGCCGTGACGATTCAACTGACTCGCATTTCCGTTCTAAGTTGTCTGTCTCTGATTGTGTTGTCCCTCAATACAGTCACTCACGCCGAAGAAATGCCTCGCGTGCCCGCAGGCTTCACAATCGAACGCGTCACCAACAGTGAGCTCACTAAATACCCGATGATGGCGGGCTTCGACGATCGCGGTCGACTGTTCATTGCCGAGAGTTCCGGTGAAAATACACGGGCTCCTCAGTTGATTAAAGAACCTAAAAGCATGATTCGCATGCTGGAAGACCTGGACGGTGATGGACGTTTTGACAAGAGCACCGTCTTTGCGGATAAGCTGACCTTACCCATGGGTGCGCTCTGGCATGATGGATCACTGTATGTCGCCAGCCCTCCTAACATCTGGAAACTCACTGACCACGATGATGACGGCGTAGCAGATGAGCGTAAGATCATCGTCGATTCGTTTGGCTTCTCCGGAAACGCTGCCAGTATTCATGGCTGCTTTCGCGGACCGGAAGGACGACTCTACTGGTGTGATGGCCGCCATGGTCACGAATTCAAAGACAAGTCGGGAAAAGTCACCAGCAAAGGACTGGCTGCCCGAATCTTCTCCTGCAATCCGGATGGCTCTGATATTGAAGTCCACTGCGGTGGCGGTATGGATAACCCGGTGGAAATTGACTTCACGCCGGAAGGGGAAATGATCGGCTCTGTCAATATCCTGCTCACACGTCCGCGGGTCGACTGTCTGGTTCACTGGCTGGAAGGGGGCGTATATCCCCACTTTGAAGACTGTGTGGCTGAGTTCAAACGCACGGGGGACCTCTTGGGCCCGATCACCCGCTTTGGACATGTCGCAGTTTCGGGGATGCTGCGTTATCGATCACCTCAGTTCGGCCCTGAATACCAGGGAAACATCTTCACGTCCATCTTCAACACTCACAAGGTGATTCGTACGCAACTGGTGCGCAGTGGTGCCACCTTTGAAACGAAAGAGGAAGACTTCCTCGTCTCTGATGACCCCGACTTCCATCCCACCGATGTCATCGAAGACGCGGATGGCAGTCTGCTGGTGATCAATACCGGGGGCTGGTTCCGCATTGGCTGTCCGCAGTCGCAGATCTCTAAACCAGATATCCATGGCGCCATCTACCGTATTCGTAAATCGGGTACTCCACCGGTACAGGATCCCTACGGACTGGCGCTTGACTGGAATTCACTGTCTCCCGAACGAAAAATTCAACTCCTGAATGACTCACGTCCGTTCGTGCAACGAAAAGCCATCGATGAACTGGCCAAAGCCGGCGATCATGCAGTTCCGATGCTGTCCAAAGTCGTCGCTGCTCCCGCAGGCTCTTTCTATAACGATACCAGTAAACGCAACGCGGTCTGGACACTGACCCGCATTGGCACCGATAAAGCACGAACCGCAATTCAGCACGGTCTGAATTCCTCAGTCTCCGTGAAGATGACAGCGGCCAAGAGTCTCGGCTCATTGCGGGATGCGAGTTCCGTTTCCCAATTGACTCAGCTTCTGAAATCTGAGAATCCGGCAATTCAACGAAATGCGGCAACCGCCCTGGGACGCATCTGCGAAGCGGGACAACGGGGCGATACGATCTCCAACGCAGAACTGAAAACCGTTGTCGAGTCGCTTTACCAGGCGATCAAAGGAACTCCTGATCGTACGCTGGAACACGCCCTGATTTACGCACTGATCCGCATTGATGAACGTAATCTGATTCTGGCGGGCCTGAGTGACTCAAGCCCTGCTGTTCGTCGTGCAGCCTTGATCACCCTGGATCAGATGAACTCGGGCAACCTGACTCGTGAACTGGTCACTCCCCTGCTCGACACCGACGATCCGTCGCTGCAGAAAGAAGCGCTAACCATTATTGGCGAACATGAAGGCTGGGCCGGTGAAACACTGAGCCTGCTGAAAACCTGGTTGAGTGAAGACGCGCTGAGTGCAGAACGGGCCGCTGTCCTGCGAGGCTTCCTGATCGCGCAAGCCGCTGACCCGGAAGTCCAGACATTGATTGCCCAGGCTTTGACAAATTCAAACACGTCGCGTTCCGCGAAAAGTATCCTGCTGGAAGTAATTCAACGTTCTGCGTTGAAAGAGTTCCCCGTAGCCTGGCGACAGGCATTGGAATCGACGCTGAAATCTCAGGACCCAGAACTGCAAATTTTGGTGATTCGCATTGCACAAACCAATGATCTGCCCGAGTTAAGTGGTCTGCTAACATCACTGGCGCTCAACACTCAGCAGCCAGCCACACTCAGAATTGAAGCATTGTCGGCAGCCGGTTCTCAATTGAAATCTGTCGAGGCTGAACCCTTCGATTTTCTGATTGCACGCATGAGCGAAGAATATCCGCCCCTGGATCGACTGGCGGCAGCCCGGGCCCTGGCGGGTTTGCCATTATCTGAGGGTCAACTGATTCAATTATCAAAACAGCTCGATGCCCCCGGCCCCCTGGCCTTGCCCGTTCTGTTAAGAGCCTACACCAAAAGTAACGCTGAACCGGTTGGGCTGGCACTGATCAATGCATTGAATGCTTCATCCGCTGCTACGAACCTCTCTGCAGATGAACTGGCCAGTTTGCTCAAGAAGTATCCGGAACCGGTCCAGAAAGCAGCAGATCCCCTGCTGAAAAAACTGGGGGTCGACCTCGCTCAGCAGAAAGCACATCTGGAATCACTGAAGCCGCTGCTGACCCAGGGGCACATTGAGGAAGGACGAAAAATCTTCTTTGGCAAGAAAGCAGCCTGCTCCGGCTGTCATGCTGTCGAGGATCAGGGGGGCAAAGTGGGCCCCGACCTGACGCGTATCGGTGCCATCCGTACCGGGACTGACCTGCTGGAAGCAATTGCGCTCCCCAGCGCCAGCTTTGCCCGCGGGTATCGGTCTTACCTGGTCGTCACGGATTCCGGTCGAATTTATACCGGCGTCATCAGCCGCGAATCGACGGACACCGTTTACCTGCGCACTGCTGACCTCTCGGAAGTTCGCATCGCCCGCGATGAAATCGAAGTCATGAAGGAATCGCCGACATCCATCATGCCCAAGGGCCTCGAACAGCGCCTGACCCCGCAGGAAATTCGGGATTTACTTGCTTACCTCCAGAACCGCAAGTAAAGTGGAACTCAGAAATCTCTTTTGAATTCCTTACCGTTAAAGGTGCGCTATGTTTAATGGTTCCCTCGGGCTGCGTCTGCTGTTCTGTCTGACGCTGGCATTTAATCTGATTCCAACTTCCGCAGCTCAGTCTGCAGAAAAATCAAAACGTCCTAATATTCTGTTTGCGATTGCAGACGACTGGGGCTGGCCTCATGCCGGCGCTTATGGCGACCCCGTCGTTAAAACTCCCACCTTCGATCGGCTCGCCCGCGAAGGAGTGTTGTTTCAGAATGCTTACGTCTCGTCCCCTTCCTGCACGCCTTCCCGTGGTGCCATTCTAACCGGTAAATATCACTGGCAACTCGATGCGGGAGCGAACCTGCACTGTATTTTTCCGGATCGTCTCACGACCTATCCGGAGATTCTGAAGTCACACGGTTACACCGTAGGACATACAGGCAAAGCCTGGGGACCGGGGCGTACCGAAACCCGCTCTCGCGAACTGGCTGGAAAACGATTCAAAAACTTTCAGGACTTCCTCAACCAGCGGGACGGCGACGAGCCTTTCTGTTTCTGGTTGGGCAGCAGTGATCCCCACCGCCCGTACGCACCAGGGTCGGGAGTAGAAAGTGGCATGGATTTGAGCAAAATCAAACTGCCCGCCTGCTTCCCTGACGCAGAGGAGGTCCGTAGCGACGTCGCCGACTATTACTTTGAAGTCCAACGGTTCGACCAGCTCGTGGGAGACGCCCTGAAACTGCTGGAAGAAAAAGGCGAACTGGACAATACCATCATCTTCATGACCGGCGATCACGGTATGCCTTTCCCCCGGAGCAAGAGCTGCCTGTATGATACCGGCACCCGCGTTCCTCTGGCGGCGCGCTGGCCCTCTCACATTCAGCCCAATCGGAGTGTGACGGACTTCGTCAGTCTGATTGACCTGGCCCCCACATTCTACGAAGCCGCTGGTGTCGAAATTCCCCAAGACGTCACAGGAAAGAGTCTGATGCCGGTTCTGGATGCGCCTGGCTCGGGACGCACCGTAGCTGACCGCGATGAAATCTTCTTTGGCAAGGAGCGACATGTTCCCTCACAGGAAGAACCTGACATGGGAGGCTACCCCTGCCGTGCGATTCGGACGGACGACTTTCTTTACATCCACAATTACCGGCCTGATCGCTGGCCCGCGGGAACTCCCAACTACACCAAAGCAGCCATTCCAGGCACCTGGTACGGGGATTGTGACAATGGCCCGACCAAGACTTATATGGTTACCCATAAAGACAAGGATGCGGAACATCGCCGACTGTATGAACTGGCCTTCGGCAAGTTGCCTGCAGAAGAATTATATGATCTGCGGAATGACCCCGATCAGCTACAGAACGTAGCCCAGGATCCCATGTATCAGATGATCAAGGCCAGGCTCGTGAAGGAACTGCATGAAAAGCTGGTTGCCACTCATGATCCTCGCGAACTGGGACAGGGAGACGAACTGGAAAAGCATCCCTACCTGGGCGGTGGTCCGAAACACCCGAGCCTGGAAAAGAAACGCAAGAAAAAACCGCGAAAGAAAGCTCCGAATCCTGAATAGCTTTTGGGGAACTGTCTGATTCACTGTCGTGACTCTAGCCTGGATCGCATCTGGTTCTGTTCTGTATCATCAATCAGATGTGAAGACCTTAAATAGTCGATAATTTCTGCACGCTGATGAAACGTCAGTGAATTTAACCAGTAGTAGTAACGGCGCTGACCGCGAAGAAACCAGAGAGATACCAGAGTTGAAGGAACCAAACAGATAAATCCCCAATTCTGAGTATAAAAGCCATAAGCGATTCCGGTTACCCCAGCGAAAATGAAGAATAACAGGATCAGATTCATAATCAGATCACGTTTATCCGGATCAATGATCTCTTTGAATATCCTCTGACATTCTTCCAGATATTCCTCCTCCGTGAGCAGAACTTCCAGTGCTTTCCTGTGATTTGTGAGCTTGGCTCGAAAGTATGCCCGAGGGTCACAATTCCGGACCTGTGGATACATCTGCTGAAACATCAGATGATATCCCATTTCCTCTCTATCCGCCTCATTTTGGTAATCATCACTTTGCGTCATCGCGTTTTCTTTCAAAATGAGGACTGGCCCGGATCAAAGATGTCGCCAGCGTATTATAGAAGTGATCAAATTTGACTCTTGTTCTTCAAAATTCCGATATGTCATCTGCAGGGAGTGACCTCCGGCTGATTGAAATGCACTGCAGTTAACCTCCAGGTCATCCAGCAGCAGAGCGTCCTCGAATTCAAGCGCATGCGCGCTCAGCCAGCTGCCGTAAAATCGTTCTGGGTTCTCTCGTTTCAGCACACGTTGGCTACAGGAACAGAGCACTTCATCAAACAATTGAGCAGCTTGACGGAATGAGAGAGTTTCCTCTTCCACGGATTGAGTTGTTAACGGTCTCAGCCCGTTTGCGTCTTGAAGTGCCTCCTGAAAACAGTCCATATTGTCGGTCGCCAGGACGATTCCAATTCCCCGCTGCCGGATCTCACGCAAAATTTGAACCAGCCGCTGATTGACCTGCATCAACTGACAGTCCTCTACCAGCTTGCGTCTCAGATAGTCAGGGGGGAATGAGTCGTCCAGTTCGATTTCTAAGCAGTCTAAGATCTGGTTTGCAGAAACATCTCCCCGCATCCAGTTATGAATCAGTGACTCGTCTTGAAACAGGACTTCGGCTGCGTCCGTCAGTTGGGAGTGCAGGGAATGGTCGCTGTTATGGAGGATAGAGAGCCAGAAGGGGTCGCGGGACAGCACGCCATGCCAGTCTACAAAGATCACTTTGTCCCAGACTGGTTTGCATCGTGGCGGCATGCTCGGTTTTCCTGTTTTGTGAGTCTAATCCAGCTTCTTGGGCTTCTGATTTGGGGGCTGATCGGTCTGAGCGGCCTGGTAGAGTTGCTCGATGAATTCGTCAGTCATTCCCGTTTCCTTGCGTCCCTCACGGTTGAAGGTATCCCCGACCGACAGAGCAGCTCGAACTGGCCAGTGCAGATGTTGTTCGTAGGTCTCCCAGTCCGAAAGGTGGTCGGGTTTTAACTGTCGCAGCCAGTGCAGACCAAAGGCGACGTGCTGAATCTCATCGCGATAGACGACCTTCATTAACGCGGCACTCCGTTGGTCGCCAGCATCGAGAAAATACTGTTCGAATTCCAGGGTATGATCCAGGTTACGACCTTCGAACGTGAGTGGCAGACCGGCGAGATAGTCCAACAGACTTTCGTAACTCAGTGCTTTCTTCCAGATGTAGCAGTTCACGGGGAGACTGCCGAACTCCAGCCCCAGCACGGAGGCACGTTCCTTATGCATGCGCGTGTGTCGCTGCTCATCTGCCATGATGTTACACATTCCCTGGCGAAACTCTGCCGGGGCATCGGGGAAGGCGCACAGAATATATGCCATCACTTCCAGGGCCTGCAGTTCATGATTCGCCATGATGTGATGTGCCAGGGCCCGCTTGTCCTGCTCCATCAGAGCAGAGGGTTTCGGCATACCGGGGGCGGTTCTCGGGGGAGCGAACTTCAGGTTAGCAGGTCGTCCTGGTTCCTGAATACGCAAAGGATCTCCTGGATGTTCGTCAGTCAGTACTTCAGGGGCGGGAAGCAGTTTTTCTTCCAGAGACTCGCTTAAGAGAACCCGTTCGGCGAAGGCGCGTATTTCCATGTCGATGATCGTTAACCAGGTGAAGGTGTGCGGGCGCGAAAGAGGGCAACACAGCCAGTCACTTTCACTTCCACGTCAGTATAGCGACTTGCGAGTTGGGATTGTAACTCATCCAGACTGTCCGACGTATTTGCGAAGATCTTTTTCCGGTTATAAAAGTTCATCAAGCGTCGGGCCGAAAAGCCACGCGGGACTCCCTGACTCAAAATCGTAGCTCCGGAGATGATGGCGCCCGGGTTTAACCAGGGCCCCAGATGATCGAACAGCTTTGCTTTTGATGTCAGATCACCTGGTAGACAGTGCAGCAGATAATTCAGACTGACTGAATCGAAAGGGCGTGACTGCTGGGGCAGGGGAGCCAGTACATCGGCCTGATAGACTTCCGGCTGGTAGCGTGCGCTCCGACTGGCGGCGGCCGCCAGACTGTTGGGATTCAAATCCAGAAGTCCCAGGCGGACTTCTGAACTCGGAAAGGTGCAATGCTCCAGATAATAACCGGTGCCCACGCCGACATCGAGGTGATTGGTCGTCAGGCTCTGGTTCATCCAGTTCAAAATCTGTTTAGTGCGACATTTCCAGATCAGGGAGTTGGAAATTCCCAGAACCCAGATATCGTAGATAGAAAGCATTTTTCTCGTGTAGACCGCCTGTCCGGGGGCGGTATCTGCAGAGTCCAGGTTCATAAAGGATGGCATTCGAAGCAAAGACAGAGTTTCGGATCAGCCGGTGGCTCTGACAAGAAATCCGCCCGGCAGACGTTTCACGACCTTCCGCATTTCCAGAACCGTCAAGGTGGAGAGAATGCGGGACGAGTCGAGATTACTGGATTGCACGATTTCATTCAAATGCTGCGGCTCGAGTGTGACCAAATTCAACACATCCCGTTCAAAATCGCTCAGAGAGAGTTCGCGCGGCGTATGCACTTCACGGTTTTCTGAGACCTTCACCGGAGTTTTAGCGGGACTCAAGCCTTCCAGTACATCTTCCACGCTGCGAACTAGCATGGCGCCATCGCGAATCAGATCATGACAGCCGGCACTCGCCGGGTGATCTATTCGTCCCGGAACGGCGAATACGTCTCGCCCCTGTTCGTAAGCATGGCGGGCTGTATGCAGGGCCCCACTCTTACGCCCCGCTTCAATCAACAGTACGCCCATCGACAGTCCGCTTATAATCCGGTTACGCTGTGGAAACAGTCCAGCCACGGGAGCCTGGTCGAGAGGAAACTCGGTTACCAGGGCCCCCTGTGCGGAGACCTGCTCGGATAGTTCGCGATGTTCGGGAGGATAAATATGGGAGAGCCCGGTTGCCATTACGGCGATCGTGCGGCCGCCGGCTTTGAGAGCGCCCCGATGGGCTGCCTGATCGATGCCCCGTGCCAGTCCACTCACCACTGTCACACCAGCACGTGCCAGGGCGGCTGCCATTTTTTCGGCCTGCTGTAACCCATAATGCGTACACTTTCGTGAACCGACAATCGCAACCGCCAGTTCGTCTTCGGGCAGGATCTCTCCTTTGCAGTAGAGCAGGGCAGGGGGATCGGGCATTTCCCTTAAGAGGGATGGGTAATCATCTGACTCTTCAAACAGCAGCTGGTATCCTGCGGCACGACAGCGCTGAAGCTCTTCTTCAGCCGTCGATTTGGCGGTACGATAGATGATGGCGTTGGCCAGTTTCTCGCCGATTCCCGGCACGTTCAGCAGATCCTGTCGAGGGGCATTTAAGATTTGACTCGGTGTTCCAAACTGGTCCAGCAGGGAACGCCGGATGCGCGGTCCGACTCCCTGAATCAGATTAAGCTGGATCTGATCCAGCAGTAACTGGTCTGATTCAGAGGATTCGGCTGGCATATGCGGATCACACTCGATGAGAACAGGCAGAGACATTCATATTAACGTGCGTACATGTTCTCATAAAAGTCATGAAAAAACAACTAAGATCAATGCTCAATCTCAGGGAAGGGGAGTCTGACACTTGACAGCAACCGCTGTTTGCCTCTAAACACGAAGCACATCGTTTTGAATTTCCAGGAAGGCCAGGTACATGCTGGATAAGATTTTTTTTATCATCGCCTGCATCATTATCCCCGTGTTATGGGGAGTGATCGTGAACTGGATTTTCAATCAATGGCAAGATCGCTCGAACAATAACTCTGATGACGACTACATTTTCCCCGACTACCAGATTTGAGGCGGTGCGAAAATGAGCGTGGGATTGTTTGATTTTCTGCTGATTTCGCTGGCCGGGGGCGCGATCGGCTTCCTGGCAGGCATGTTCGGTGTCGGGGGCGGTTTTCTGCTCGTCCCGATTCTGAATATCGTCCTGGGTGTCCCCATGGAACTGGCTGTCGGCTCCAGTGCCTGCCAGATTCTGGGACCGGCGACCACCTCTCTGCTTGCTCGGAAGATCAAAATCCGGGACCTTGCTTTTCCCCTGGTCATCACGGGAGGACTGTTCCTCGGCGTAATCGCCGGGACCAGCATTCTGGAAAAAGCAAAGAATTCCGCCAAGATCCAGCTGAACGGACAGCCGATCATCGTAGCGGATCTCGTGGTGCTGGTTGTCTATTTTCTGATGCTGCTGACACTGGCCGTCATTTCCCTGAGAAGCGCACGTCGACCGGACTCGGAATTGAAGGACGCGATTTTCAAAAACCGCTTTCTCATCCCGCCGGTAGCGACTTTCCCCAACCTGTTCGAGGGGACGCTTTCCATTCCGGTGATCGCCTGGTTCGGATTGGCGCTCGGGCTGATTTCGGGCCTGCTGGGTATTAGTGGGGGAATCCTGCTGCTGCCCATGCTGATTTTTGGTCTGGGAATTCCCACACATCGCGCCATCACCTGCAGTCTGGTGATTGTCTGGATTGTGGCTTTTCAATCGACGATTGCCCATGCCTTACACGGCAATGTCAGTATCGAAATTGTAATCGCTCTCCTGCTGGGGGGGACCATCGGCGCTCGACTGGGCTCGGACCTGAACTCCCGTCTCAAAGGCCTGCAGTTGAGACAGCAGTTTGGCTGGTTATTACTTTCGGTGGCTCTTATGATTGGCATACGGCTGATCTATATGCTGGTCAGCTGAAATCGATTCGAACCTGATCTCACAGCATCAGATGCCCTCAGACAGGAAAGGTACATTCCTGTTCGCAGGCACTGATCTGTTTTTTACGAGGGAGACGCATTCATGGCAGCAAAATCAATTCTGTTTTTAGCCGGCGATTATGTCGAGGACTACGAAATCATGGTGCCTTTCCAGGCGCTGACGATGGTCGGTTACCAGGTCGATGTGGTCTGCCCGGACAAAAAAGCGGGTGACATCATCCGGACTTCGATCCACGACTTCGAAGGGGATCAGACGTATTCCGAAAAACGGGGGCACAACTTCACCCTGAATGCGACTTTCTCAGAGGTTAATCCCGACGATTACACTGGTCTGTTGATTCCCGGCGGGCGGGCTCCGGAATACATTCGTCTTAACGAGCGCGTACTTGAAATCACGCGCAGCTTCTTCGAAGCCGGCAAACCGGTGGCCGCCGTCTGTCACGGACTGCAGCTGCTGGCAGCAGCAGGAGTACTCAAAGATCGCAGCTGTACTGCGTATCCTGCCTGCGGACCTGAAGTGAATCTGGCGGGTGGAACTTATGTGGAAACAGCCATTGATGGCGTGCACGTGGATGGGAACCTGGTTTCATCGCCTGCCTGGCCTGCCCATCCGCAGTGGCTGGCTGCTTTCCTGAAGGTACTGGGAACAAAAATCGAACTCTGATGTTCGTCAGCCGAACAGGCGATCCTACTAATTAACTCTGGAGACAAACTGATGTCTTGCTGCTCTCTTAACTGGTCGACAATTGGCGCGGCGCTGGGTGGACTGGCCGTCATTCTGGGTGCCTTCGCTGCGCATGGAATCGATGGTTACTTTGCAGAAAAATATGCGGGCCAGGTGAAAACGGTCACCGGCGTCGAAGTGCCCGCTGCCCAGAAATACCTGAACGACTTCAAAACCGGCGCGCAGTACCAGATGTATCATTCACTGGCGCTGCTGGCCGTTGGTTTTGCGGGTGTGACTTCGCGAAAACAGAAGCTGCTCAACATTGCCGGCTGGTGTTTTCTGCTGGGAATCATTTTTTTCTCTGGCAGTCTTTACGTTTTAACCTTAAGCGGTCAAACTTTCTGGGGAGCGATCGCGCCCATCGGGGGTACTTTGTTGATTGTGGGCTGGTTTTCACTCGCGGCAGGCGTCTGTGCCTGTGGCGGTGGCTCAACGATTGAAACAGACGGCCCTGAGACTCCTGCCTCGACCTGAAGCCAACTCTGCGTGGCTCTGACTTATATTGATGACCAAACCCGGTCATCCCTACCTACATTCAGGATAGAACATTCATGCTGATTTTTGACGCCCACCTTGATATGGCCTGGAATGCCTGCGAATGGAACCGTGATCTGGAACTGCCGGTCAGCGAAATTCGTAAATTTGAACGACAGTTCGAAAACATTATTCCCGGCGAAGCCACGGTTTCCTGGCATGCACTTCGCAAAGGGGGCGTGGGAATGACCATCTCCACGCTGCTGCCCCGCCTGCACCGCAAGGATGCAGCACTGACACATTATCAGTCTCGCGAAGCCGCCTATGGGGTCGCCATGGGACAGCTGGCCTATTATCGGGCCATGGTGGAGAAGGGGGTTCTGCGGGAAATTCCGGACAGTAAGACCCTGAAGAGTCACGTCGAGGAGTGGGAAGCCAACGAGGCAGCTGCTCGCGAAGAAGGCAGTACGATTCCCATCGGGTTCATTCTGAGTATGGAAGGGGCCCCGCCGATCCTCTCACCCGGTCAGATCGAGCATTGGTTTGATGCCGGCCTGCGGATTCTGGGCCCCGCACATTATGGCCCTGGTCCGTACTGCTACGGAACGGGCAGTACCGGTGGTCTTAAAGAAGAAGGCCCCGCACTGCTGAAAGAGATGGATCGGGTCGGCATGTTGCTGGACGTAACCCATCTGGCCGATCAGTCCTTCTGGGAAGCTCTGGAGATTTTCCAGGGACCTGTGCTGGCCAGCCATCACAACTGCCGTGCGCTGGTGGATGCGGATCGCCAGCTGACCGATGAGCAGATCAAAGCCCTGATCGAACGTGGAGCCGTCATTGGCTGTGCATTCGATAACTGGATGATCAAACCAGGCTGGACGATCGGCGTTTCTGATCCCAAAACGACTTCCATCGAAGATATCGCCAACCACACCGACCACATCTGCCAGCTGGCGGGTAATGCGAAGCATTGCGGGATGGGAACCGACCTCGACGGTGGTTTTGGTAAAGAACAGACGCCGCACGATCTGGATACGATTGCGGATCTGGAAATGTACGCCAGTATCCTGGAAAAGCGGGGCTACAGCGAGGCGGACATCAAGGGTATCATGTCGCAGAACTTTATCGATTTCTTCCTGAAAGCACTGCCAGCCGGCTAAACTTCGATATTATCGAACAAATCAAGACGCCGTATCCCTCTATATTGTAGAGAGATACGGCGTTTTTCTTTTACCGCGTCAAAACTTTTGAAAAACGGTCAATAATCGATTTTCTCCAGCGAATCACTCTTTGTAACGTGGCCGATCGGTTTGGCCTACTGTTCCGAATCGAACATATCTTGGAGTGAGGGAGTCTGGACAATGTTATTTTTTGGCAAGAAAATCTTGATAGGTGCTGCAGTGCTGGCCACGCTGGGAACCTTCGTCTTTGGCCGTGATGTTGTGAGTTACATGAAGACGGCCGGCAATTCGGTACGGGAAGCTGTGAAATCGGAAGTTCCCGTCGATTTTGAAGTCGAACGTGCCCGTAAGATGGTAGAAGATCTGGTCCCGGATATCCGGCGTTGCATGCACGTGATCGCTGAGCAGCAGGTGGATGTAGAAACCCTGCAACAGGAAATGCATGACTCAGAGCTGGCGATGAAACAGCAGAAAGAGGCCATGTTCACGCTGCGGTCTGACCTGGAGTCGAACGACACAGAGTTCGTTTATGCGAGTCGGACTTATTCCAAGGATGATATTCGCAATGACCTGGCACAACGGTTTGATCGTTTTAAGGTCGCTTCCGAGACCCTGAAACGTAACCAGCAGATATTGAAAGCCCGCGAAAAAGCACTGGATGCCAATCGCGAAAAGCTGGAAAACATGCTGTCTTCCAAGATGGACCTGGAAGTGCAGATCGAACAGCTGGAAGCACGTCTCAAATCAGTTCAGGCTGCGGAAACGGTCAGCAATCTGCAGATCGACAACTCACAGCTCACGCGAGCCAAAGGTCTGATCCGCGATCTGAATAAGCAGCTGGACGTCAAAGAGAAGCTGCTTGACGCCGAAGGCAAGTTCACCGGTCTGATTCCCGTCGACACCAAAGTGGAAGAAAAACGGGATGTCGTAAAGCAGATGGATGAATACTTCAAACTGAAGTCCGGCGACAAAGTCGTTGCACAATAATCGCTTTGTGATCGTAGCGAACCATAGGCGCGAGGGGGTGGCAGGCAGGATTTGTTGTAAAACAAGACTGCCTGCCCCCGTTGCCTGGTTTGAAAAACAGTGAATACCGCAGTAAAAACAGGATTCTTTCGCACAATTCGTTTTCTAATCCGTTAAAATGAGAGGGTAACCGGATTACCGGTTCCTGACACATCCGCGTTTTCCCAGGGGAATTTCATTGGGCTTCTTTTCTCCCACATCCAGAGACGACCGGCAGTCTGCTGCCCCCACTGATGCGGGTACGAATTACCTGCTGTGGATTGACGGAGTCGGCACCTGGCTGGTTTATCTGCAGGAGACCCTGCGAATCGGGGGGCCGGGGAAACCAGGTTCCAGCAGCCCACTACGTTCTGAATGGGCTGATCTGGCCTTACTGTCGAACCTGTCGAGACACCACGCAACGATTACCCGTTCCGGAGAAAGTTACTATCTGGAAGCCCATGCCCCAGTGCTCTGCCAGGAACGCCCCGTCAATGATCGAGTCTTGCTGTCGGACCGGGCGACGCTTAAACTGAATCAGGACACCATCCTGTCATTTACCCAGCCAACCGCGCTCAGCACATCTGCCTGTCTGGAGTTCACCAGCTTTCATCAGCCCCAGCAACGGCTGGATGGAATCGTACTGATGGCCGACAACTGCCTGCTGGGCGCTACCGGAGAAAATCATATTGTCTGTAAGAACTGGCCGGGATCTGTCGTGATTTACCGCCAGGGAGACCAGGTCCTCTGTCGTTCGCGACAGGAGATCTATGTGAATGAAGAGCCTGCCTCACAGGGAGCCGTTTTAACCCCGGGTTGCCTGGTGAGTGGTCCTGAACTTCGCTTTCGCTGGGAGGTTATTGTTTAATCTGCCTGGGGGTTGTCTCGCGTAACAACACAGTTTGTACTATGGAAATCGGCATCATGTTCTCAATCATCAGTCTCATTCTATTTTTATTCTCGCTGGCCTTTACGGTTCTTTATTTTGTGTTCTGGATCTGGATGCTGATTGACTGCCTGAAATACGAGCCCTCAGAGGGAAATGATAAAGTTATCTGGGCGATTGTGATTATTCTCCTGCAGGCACTGGGAGCCTTGCTGTATTACATTGTGCGTCGACCGGAACGAATTAAGCAGACGGGGCAGTAAAACTTACGAAAAACTATGAACCAGAATGACTTTGTGAACGTTATTCATACACAGTCATTAGAAACAGTACCGTACGACAACAACGTTGTTTAACGGATGGAAGCGGCCATGAAATTCACCTTCGCACCAGAATCAAAGCCTCTTGAAGGATTTACGATCAAACGCGCCATCGATCGGGGCGGATTTGGTGAGGTGTACTACGCCCTGACCGATTCCGGTAAAGAGGTCGCCTTAAAACTGCTGCAGCAGAACATGGACGTCGAACTGCGGGGAGTCACACAATGCCTGAATCTCAAACATCCCAACCTGGTAACCATCTTTGATGTCAAAACGGACCGGGACGGCGATCACTGGGTGGTGATGGAATACGTCTCGGGCCAGGGACTGGATAAGGCACTGCAGCAGTATCCCGACGGCATGCCGATGGAGCAGGTCCGGTACTGGCTCTCCGGAATTTCTGAAGGCCTGTCGTATCTGCACAGTCGCGGTCTCGTACACCGGGATTTGAAACCGTCTAACGTTTTTCGGGATGGCGAGATCATCAAAGTCGGTGACGTGGGTCTGTCCAAGTTTATTACCCACAGCCGCCGCAGCGCAAATACGCAGAGCGTGGGCACAGTACACTACATGGCGCCTGAAGTCGCACGAGGGCGTTACGGGAAGGAAGTCGATGTCTACGCGGCAGGTGTCCTGGTATACGAGATGGTTACCGGCGTCGTTCCTTTCGACGGGGAATCGACGGCAGAGATTCTGATGAAACATCTCTCTGAAAAGCCGGATCTCAGTCGTCTACCGGCTCACCTGAGAGCCGTTGTGGGACGCGCTCTGGAAAAAGATCCGCAGCAGCGAATCTCTGACATCAAACAATTCAAACGTGAATTCGAGCGGGCTCTGTTCCAACGCGACACTGTTACGGAAATTCCCAATGACTCTTTTGAATACGAGGCAGTCAATGGGCAGCCTTCCAGAGGCACGGATTCTAACATAGCGCAATCAGACAAACACTGGGCATACAGCCTGCTGTTACTGCCGGCCATTCTACTGATCGTGATGCTCGCTTTTGGACTGCTCATGGCCGTGGTGGGGGTTTTCGCCGGTGCGCCGCTCTTCGCGTCGGGAATTTTGATCTGTGCTTTTTGTGGCGGACTTCTGCTCACCGCGGGTTCAAGTCGAATGCTCTTCTCCGGACTGTTTAGCGCCATCGTGAAAGGGCCTCCTCCGATCAGCGATCTCTGGGATAAACAGCCCGCACAGCAGAACCAGGCCGAAGCCCAAGCTTATCGCGAACAGGTTCTGCAGGAGACACAGATCATCCGCGAGCGGGAACAGCAGAAGGCAGATGCAGAACGCCGTCGGGTCCGCGAACAGCACCGTCGTAAACCGCGTTTTTCCAGAAACCTGACGCCGCTGACGCCCCGTTCGGTGTCCCGGCGCGCTCGAACATATGATATCTGCAATTCCATCGTCAAAGCAGTCGTCTGCACACTGGTCATCGCGGCCGGCGTGGTCTGCTTCACCGATGGACGTATCGCCAACGGTTTCTGGAGCGGCACCGATCTGGCACCCTTTGGGCTGCTCACCTTCGGCACGTTGATCGCCGCCTGGGGTGCATTACTGGTTGCCAAGCTCACGGAAGGCAAGTCGTTCGATCAGAGTACGCGTCGGATTATCTGGCTGGGTGCGGGCGTCGTCGTCGGCTCACTGATTTATCTGCTGCAGACCGAACTGTTACTGACCGACCTGCCGAGTTCTCGAGGAATGTATCTGGGATTAAAACCCCTGTTCAACGTGATTGGACCTTATTCCCTGGTGTTGCCGAATGGACAACCCACGTTGATTTCCTATGTCGTGTTCTTCGGGTTGCTGTTCTGTTTCCGTCGCTGGTGGTGGCACGCTGATGCCTTCCGCCCGCGAAAATTCAGAGTCCGCTCTGTCCTGCTGACGGTCTTCGTGGCATACGTCATCACAGCCATCTGGGCCTTCCCGGTTGTAATGGGGCTGACCTGGGCCGCGATTATTTCCAGTGTCGTCCAGTTATCTGCTGCCTGGATCCACCCCGATCAGCGAGCGATTGAAATGCAGGAGGTACAGGCATGAGTCCCCAAGACAGTGTATCCATGAGTTTTATGGCTCTGATTTCCATTGCTGTAATCGTTGCAGTTCTGAGTTTCCTGACGGTGAAATACAAAGCCCGGTTCCTTGCGATTGCGGGCGTTTGCCTCGTGGCATTTATTCCCGCTGTGCTGGCCGTGTCTTACGTCAGCATGGAAAGTAATTCACAAGCGACTGTGGTACAGGGGACAACAGCAGTTGCCGTCAAAGCACCTGATTTACTGGTAGAGGCGTCATCGATTCCACTGCCCGAACTGCCTTTAGTTGCACCTAAGCCGCATGACGCTCCCCAGGCTGACCAGCCTAAGAAAGCGGAACCGCTGCCCGAGTGGATCAGTTCCAGTCAGGAAGGTTCAGGAGGCATGAAGCAGGTCTTTCAGTCAGGACTGTTTGCTACTCCGGCCGAAGCATTTCAGGATGCACTGGGAAGAGCACGTGTGAAATTCGAAGAAACACTTAGTGCAGAGCATCCACAGTACTCGTCAGACGCCAGAACGCTCAGCCCGGAACTGGTCAGACAGGTCGCCATGCGGCGGAGCTATTACCAGACGATCGAGCATGACTTTGGTGATGTCTTGAAATCGGGTGAATCGTTTAAGCAGGATATGTACCGTGCTTATGTGGAAGTCGAACTCTCCCCCTCTGTGAAGCAGACGTTTTATACGAAATGGAAACTCCAGGCGGGAAATCAGCGGGTGATCTGGCTGGGGGGCGCTTTTGCATTTGTGACGCTGCTCTGCCTGGGAACGACCGTGTATTTGAGAGCCTCGCATCAATAGGCTACAATCCAGGCTGACTGAACTTTCTTCATTCCTGCGGAAACCGACGAAGCTCTCATGCCGATTGACGAAGCCGATCAACTCCTTGTGTCACAAATCAGGCAAGGCGACTCCGACGCCTGGGCCGAGCTGATCGCCCGTTTTGAAGGTCGACTGCTGGCATTCGTCGACAGCCGCCTGCGGAATCGTGCCAGCAGCGAAGATGTCGTCCAGGAAACCTTCATGGGCTTTCTGATCAGCATTCCCAACTACGATGCGAATACGCCGCTGGAATCGTTTCTGTTCGCCATCGCCTCACATAAGCTGACAGACCTGCTGCGTAAACAGGGGCGACGCCCGACGATCCCCCTGTTCCCCCACGAAAACGGCGAACGGGAAAGCTACCGGGAACCGGCAGGACGGACCCGTGTGGCTTCCAGTCTGGCACGGAGCAAGGAGCGTAAAAGCAAAGAGGAGCAGGTCATCTGCGAAAGCCTGTCAGATCTGATTCAGGGCTGGATCAAGAACGGCGAATTCGAGCGACTGGAGTGCATGGAGCAGTTGTTCGTCTCGGGCAGAGCGAATAAAGAAGTCGCTGCCACGCTGCAGATTACTGAGCAGGCGGTTGCCAATCATAAGCATTTTGTGGTCGGCAAGTTGAAGGATGCCATCAAAACCGCCCAGATTCTCGATGCCGACCTGCAGGGACTGGGGCTGAATTGAATCTCGCTGGGCGCAGCAAAAAAACCTCATCCGAACATCCCGGACGAGGTTTTCATGTTTCTCGGATCCGCAACTAACGCTGCGACATCAACTTAGAACTTGATGTGCTTCCGTTTCGCCTTGCGTGCTTTGGCACTGGCAGGACGGCGACCGTGGTTTGCTTTTTTCAGTTTACGCTGTGTTTTAGCCATGACATTATCCTTCGATGGTCTTCAAATTATATGAATTAAGACCACACAATTACTGATGAGGTCTGCAGAATCTCTTTCGTAACGGGTCGGGTATTCTAGTCAAAGTATCGGATGAAAAAAAGCCATTCCGCTGAAAATCAGAGACGCTTTACCGAAATCCTCCGGTTTTGACCCGTTATTTAACCCGAAATTGGCCGCATATCAGGCTGAGCATGTGGACTGGTGTTCCGTTTTCCGGTAGCATAGCTTGAATCAATTGAACACTGGACATAATAAAAGTAATCCCCATTGATGACAGAGACCGTATATGCTGGCCAAGCTTTATACCTATTCCCTGTTTGGCATCGATGCCAGGCCGGTGGAAGTCGAAGTCGATATCTCGCCCGGCGCGCTGCCCAAGACCATTCTGGTCGGGCTGGCGGAGGCAGCCGTCAAAGAAAGCACTCACCGGATCGAACGGGCTCTGGTCAACAGCGGATACAATCGTCCGATCGACCGGATTGTGATCAACCTCTCCCCGGCCGACCTCCCCAAAGACGCCGCTTCCTTTGATTTACCGATCGCCCTCGGATTATTAACTGCCAGCGGACAACTCTCTTCAGACCGATTCGAAGACTACGCCGCCGTGGGAGAACTGGCCCTGGATGGCACGATTCGCCCCATTCGGGGTGCTCTGTCGATGGCACTCTCCGCCCGCGAGCAGGGAAAGCAGGGGCTGCTCGTCCCTGTCGAGAATGCCGATGAAGCAGCGGTCGTCGATGGTCTGGATGTCTACGCGGTCGGCACACTGGCCGAAGCGGTCGGATTTTATACGGGAACACTGCCCATCGAACCTATCGAGTTCAGCTGGGAAAATGCCCTTGAAGAACACGGCCATTACGACATCGACTACAGCGATGTGAAAGGACAGGAATACGCCAAACGCGCCATCACCGTCGCTGCCGCCGGCATGCATCATCTGCTAATGATCGGTTCGCCCGGGACCGGCAAGACATTGCTCGCATCACGGATCAGCACAATCCTGCCACGCCTGTCTCAGGAAGAGAGTCTGGAAACGACGCGGATCTACAGTGCGATGGGGCGCCTGTCGCGAGACCAGTCGCTGGTGATGTTACGCCAGTTCCGCACGCCCCATCATACCATCAGCGAAGCGATAGTCTCAAATTGTGCATTCTGACCAAACGCTCTCACTCTAATTTTAGAGACTTTCCATCGATGCTTGGATTTACGATCCCACCAAAAATCGACTCTGCAATCATGGCTGATAAGCAACTCTCGGAAAGTGTCTGCGTTCAAATGGAAACATCTTGAATACTTCCCGTCCCTGCTCTTCCCAGTCTCGATATCCACAAGTTGTCCACGCAAGCCCTCAAACAACTGTCGTCTTTCACGTAGAACATCTATCCATTCATCAGACGGGATAAAAGGATGCCTTGACTTTTTATTCTTGGCCTGCTCGATTACTTTTTCCAGTTCAGCACGCTCTGCTTTCAATTCGGATAACTGCTTGTCAAGTTGGGATAGATGTTCAGCAGAAGCCAAAAGTAAATTTTTTGTTCCCCGCTCAATCAGGTCATCCAGTTTTGACATCTTCAGTTCAACTTCGTTCGGTTTTACCTTTTTTAGTTTAGGTAATTTCATAGCTGATTGCTTCAGGACAATCTTGTCGATTCCTTCAAGCAATTTCTGTTTGAGGAAAGGGAGGACCAAATCTTCTTCAATCTTCCATTGGGCACAACTGCATTGCTTCCCATATTTGATGGCGGTTTTGCATACATAAATGATTCTACCAGATTTCTTTTTTTCTGTATTCTTACCACTCCGATTTAGATTCCCATACAGCGGTTTCCCACAGTTCCCGCAGTACAGGACATCCTTTAATAGATATCCACCTGATTTGTGGGAGTGGGTGTTAGTTTGTTTCCGACGCTCGATACGTCGCTGAACTTTGTCGAATAGCGTACGACTGACGATACCATCATGGGTATTCTTCTTTATAAGAGATTCACTATTGCGGACAACTGATGTCGTTTCAGATTTAACGACCTCTTCTCCGTCCAGCCGCCAGAATGTACCTGCTGCTCTTTTTCCAAGAGGAAGATCGCCTATATAGCGGAGATTACACAAAATATCTTGAATCGTTTTGGCACACCATTTCTTACCTGTTGGACTTGGAATATTTCTACTATTCAAATCAGCGGCAAGCCAACGGAAGCCGACATCTCGGTTTGCATAAGTCTCGAATAACCATTGGACAACTTCGACCTCATCTGGATCACCCGGAACAAATTCTTGTGACCAGTTTTTAGGTTTAGTAAACTTCTCCCTACGTCCTATAATTCTGATGTGGCATTTATCATCCACAACCTTGCGGGAGAAACCATAAGGTGTCTGCTGTCCGTATGGTGTGCCATTGGACCATGTGTTGAGTTTACCGATGAGTGTTTTCTGACCCAATTTGTATGAATATTCATGCTGGGCTTCGGAAAGAACTGAATCCACAATGCGTCCGGTATGAGTGTTCCAATCTGAATCACCTTCCAGAAGCGTATGTAGTATGACACCTGCATTCCTTAATGTCTGTTTGGCAAATGCACCTTCGATTGAGTCCAGCCGACCAAAACGGGATTTGTCAAGGCAGAGGATTACTTCGAAATTTCCTGTCGTTGAGTCAGAGAGCATTCGAGTAAATTCTGTTCTCTTATGTTGTTCACGGGAACCAGATTTCCCATCGTCAATATACCAAGTGACGATTTCGTAGCCGTTGGCTTTTGCATAGGCAGTAATTTGTTTGCGTTGCTGGGGGATACTAGTTTTTTGATCTTTATTTGACATCCGAAGATATGCGACTGTGGGAATTAAACGTGTCATTGAGATACTCCAAACTTGATGGGCCACATTCATCTGGAAAGCTATTGTAGAATGACCGAATCTTTTCGGGGAGTTCCGCCAGATGATGGAAGAACGATTGCTCATTGGAAGACTGTTTTACTTCTTTAACGTATACGAAGATTCAAATAAAAAACCCACGAAAATCGTGCCTTCGCCGCAGACATCTGCGACGAAAACTCTAATTCTCCGTGGGTGTGGTTGATTTTTGACACGGCTCCCGTGGCGTCCCTATTCTACGTACGAATATAATGATCGTAAAGTAGAACTTTAGAAATTATTCAAACGGTAGGATTATTGTTTCTGTCGATTCCAGAATTCCAGTTTTCCACGAATTGTTGTAAGTCCCAAAACGTGGAATTGCCGATCAACGGCGCAATGCGATCTTGGTCACGTGACCGTCAGTCATTTTGAACTGTTGTCTGTACTGTCATATTCGCTTCGACCTTCTCAACTATTTGTTCGGCTGAAAGAGGCAGCATATCCGTATCAGCGTCCCCACGCAGCAAATATCTGATTAGGGCCAGCCCGTCTTCTTGGTTTGTGAATTTTCCCATTTTCTTAAAGGTGTCATACAGCCCTCTGTTCTTAATGAGTTCCCACACTGAATCTGCGGCGAGCATTCGGTACGCAGTGTCGATTTGACTTTTCAGCCGTTCGCCATCACTGTTGTTTTGCCGAATGACTTCGGCTGCTTTCTTGGCCCAGCCAGCAGGGGTGTTATCGAAATTGATTCCTGAAAAAAGTTGCTCGTAATCTTCTACTCCAAGAAGATCACACAGCTTCTTGACTTGCTCTGCGTTTCGCCCCTCAACCCTTGTCAGCCCTCGTGAGCAAATCCGTCTCACCCACTTGTAGGGCAGGTCAGCTTTCTTTGCGGCATCCTTCTGCGAGAGGTTTCGCTCATTCAGCCGTCGCCGCACGTTCCGTTTAAATTCCTCGGGATCTCGTCTCATACCCTGATTGTCCCAGATCGTGTCCCATAAATCTACTTACTGTCCCAGAATGCCCCAGAAATTATTGGAAGTATTAGGACACTGGTAATGGTGGCGTGAGTCAGCCGAGTGGTTGGCCAAGACAAAACTCTGTTTCAGGAGAACAAAGTGATGAGTAGAGACGATTCACGCTAAACCTCAACTACCAAAATAAATCGGCGTTAGCAGCAAATTGAGCACTCATTACAGCTAGGAGAAAAAATGTCTGTAACCCAAATCAAATTAAGGAAAAGTCAAGAGGAAGCTTTCGCCGAATTAAGGCGACATGACCACGCTATATTAAATGCCCCGACAGGCTGGGGAAAAAGCATGGTGCTTTGTGCTCTTGCAGGTGATGACTTACTTTCTGGCACAGAAAGAAAAGTTGTTATTGCGATCCCCCAAACAGTTATAGCTAAAGGATTCATCCACGATGTTTCAATCAAATTGCCGACTGGTGAAATGCTTGATTGGGCTGTCAAACACAATCTGTGTAATTACATTCGGAACAAGACCGAAGAGCTATCGCAGTTTCTAACGGAACCAGCAAAAGATAAAAAGATTTTCAATCGAATTATCGTGACAACTCATGCTGGTTTAGCCCGGACATTCTCAAGCTTGTCTGATAAGCAACTCGCAGAAGCGACCAAGAACACTACATTCCTCATTGATGAATCACACCACATTTCGGGGGCAGATGAATCATGTAATCAACTAGGCGCAATCGTTAATTATATTCTGGATATCGATAATCCGACGACCACCACAAGATTGATCTTGGCGACAGCATTCTTTTTTCGTGGTGATCAATTACCGATTATCACAGAAAGTCATCTTGATCGGTTCTATCGACATTCAATTCAGTTTGACAAATATTGGCGGTCTCTCAAGCACATTAAATCATACAAGTATGATTTCGTTGCCTTTAAAGGCACAGTTTGGAAAAGTCTCAACCAACTACTTGCACAAGATCAAACTCCAACAATCATATATTGCCCGCCTAAAAATCATCGTCTGCTTCTCGGAAAAGAGAAGTCTGATTTTACAAAACGTATTGTGAGAACGATCAAAAAACACTATCCAGAGAGTGAGTTGTGGTCTGCTGACAGTGATAATGAAGGTCGAATTATTCTTGATCTTGTCGATGGGGATCATCGAGACGAGAAAATCAAGTTTGCGATGACACAGGGAGAGCAGATTGATGTAATTCTAACAGTTGGTATGTTTAAGGAGGGTGCTGATTGGCTACAGGCACAAAGAGTAATTGACCTAGTACCAAGTGGATCAGATCAAGACAGAAATCAACGCTTTGGAAGGCTTATCAGGGATTACCCCGGTAAGGAGCACATAAGCTATTTCTCTTTCTTTTCGGTCATTACAGATGCTCCAAAAGACGAGCAACGAAAATATTTATCTAAACTGTTTGCTCATTTTCATGCGTCTTTGATTTTGGACAATGCCCTTAATCCTATCAAAATGCCGAAGTATTATGATGATGGGCATTTTGAAGGGGGGAGCCAAGGCAGACCAGTAAATTTGCTTGGTCAGTATGATGAAGATTTGCAAGAGAGCATTCTTTCTGATTGTTATGATGCTATGATCTCATTGTTTGCTGATTGCGAGCAGCAAAACAGAAAACCTTCAGACACAGAGGCAAAAAATGCAATTGTTCGTGCTCTGAAAAACTTTGACATCGAACAAGAAGAACAGACAGCAAAACAAATAGTGTTGATGATCAGACGAAAAGCTAACATCACCCTTGCTGTTGATGATCTAGTCAATTCTGGATTCGACAAGGTTTGGTCTGACGATACTCTGAAAGGTCTACAGTTGTTTTCAGCAGGGTTTGGTGGTCCTACCAGATTTGCTGAATTGAGAAAAATTATTTCAGGAATCTTTGACTCAAATTGGCTTGGAAATTACGAGAAGATCAAGTCTTTACCTGCTTGCCCGCCACAAAGTAGTAAAGCTTACTGGTGGATCAGCAACAACAAGGCATTTTATCGAGATGGAAGGTTGTCAAAAGAAAGAATTCATCTTTTGGAATCAATCCCTTGGTGGGAATGGTTCAAAAAATATGATGATCGTTGGCAAGAATACTTTAATGAGATAAAAGCTTATAAGCATTATCCAACGAAGTTGTCTAAAGCATTAGAAAATTGGACTGGCAAGCAACGTCTGATTTACTCTGCTGGCAAACTATCTCAAGATAGAATTGAGCTACTAGAATCAATTAGTTGGTGGCAATGGAAGCCTGATCGATGGCATCGCAACTATGAATCAGTCAGAGTTTTGAAAAAAAGACCGTTTCCGAAGACTGACAAGAAATCAACTAATTGGTTTTATCAACAAAGGGTTGCTTATCATCGAGGCAATTTATCTGTTGAGAAAATCAAGTTGCTGGAAGCAATAATATGGTGGACGTGGGGATAAAAAAGGAGCTTCGGGATGATCTTTATACCCACTCATGTAAGAATCCGTAAGACTTATTTCGTCGGGAAAGTCGTCTTTGACTTCTACAATGGCAGACAGAATTTTGTTGAAGCGAGTAGCCAATACTTTAGTAATTGGCTTTGTGTTATCACTCGGTATTGACTGTTCGAGGTTTCTCTTTTAAGTCTCCAAACTGTTTTTGGCTAATTCGATTTTATCCACAAATATTCTTCCGATACGTGTATTGTCATCACAAAATGCCCCTTGGTTTTAAATGAACCAAGGGGCAAGGCACACAAAGGAGCTAGTGCTGTGTCAATTCCCGACACAGTAACTCATGGACACGCAACTTGTAACCCTAGAACCCTTTTGCTTAAGCACTTTTTTGACTCTTGGGCATCTCCATTTTTTCCATGAATTCAAATTTCTCGACTGTATGGAATACATTTCTATCGAATCCATAATTCTAATTTTCCACGAATTCTTGTAAGCTCCAAAACATGGGCTCAGTGATCAATGACGCAATAGCACCATTGATCACTGATTCTCGTCAGCCCCGGTTCTTACTCGTTCGCAAATACAAGCTGTTCGTTACTTGGATCGATCCGTTTGTATTCAAAGAACCGATCCCCGCATCGATCTGCAACTCTTCATCGTACAGATTATTGGGGACAGCGAGGCGACGGTCTTCGCTCCCAACGAATCCGTTGAGTGATAACAGGTAGCTGCACCGTTGCCTCTCCATCCACGTCCACAGTTCTCCATAGTCAAATCTCCCCGAGTAAATCTCTGTTTCGGCAACATACGGTGGATCGAGGTATATCACGTCCCGAAGTCTCGTTGAAATTTCTCGATAATCCCGGACGGTGAAGGTGACATCGTGTTTCATCAGCAATCGGTGCCAGTCTTGCAGTAACGCATGAACTTCTTCGGGGGGCAGGCCATTTCGTTTGTGGTGGAAACCAACAGTGAACTTTCCCTTTTGGTTAAACCGCACAAATCCATTTCGGCAGGTCCGAAGAACGAAAAAGAAGTCACAGGGATCGTGGCTCTCATTGAACAGGTCTCGAACCTCCAGATAATAGTTTTTTCCACGCCTGCGGAGCGTGTTCCACATCACTTCATATCTTTTCTGGAGCGTGGCCGGATCGGACCTAATTTGCTTCCACAGTTCAATCAGCGGAGCGCAGGTGTCACTACAACGAAACCGCTTGACGGGGATGTCGCTCTTCAATAGCTCGTAAAGCACCGCACCACCGCCAAGAAACGGCTCATAATACGTGGCGATTTCGTTCGGGAAGCGTTTGACGATCTCGCCTGCTTGTAGTCGCTTCGTGCCGGTCCATCGAATCAGGCTGCGATCTGGTCTGGGAATTGAAGAAGAGACAACTTTTTCTTGCCACAGAGCTTCGACCTCTACTCCGAAGAAGCTGGCTATGTCTTGGAGGCCCGCTTTGGTTCGTTTATCTGCTCGACCAACTCCTTCATGGCAGAGTCGCCGCACCCATTTATACGGCACGCCGATTTGATCTGCGGCTTCTCGCTGTGACAACCATCGACTCTCCAGCAGCGACCGGAAATTCTGCCGGAATGTCTCGGCTCGGCGGTAGCCGTTTCTTTCTTCCAACGTGTTGTTTTGCTCCCGTTGCCCCAATTTCGATTCCTCGTAATCCATTCAGTTCGACCGTAACTGATTGATACCACTTTCTCTATCCACCTTTATCTCCTCGGATATTAGTGAATTATGGGCGTATTGGACACCTACAAGAAGGGCGAAAGAAAACGATCTTTGGTAAGGCAGATCGCAAGGACAAGACACCGGCAAGTGCGCCAACAAAGACACAATCATGTGAACAAAAATGAATAAGTACAGATCTGGCAAGCAGGCAAGAAAAATATTAATTGCCCTAATTTCGTGTGGCTGGGATTCGTGATGGGATTATCCCAACTCACTGATGTGACTGTGTTTACGGATGTCACATTTGCCCATCAGGAAAGAGATTGAAAGGGAGGGACACCGATAATGCGTTTTACTGATTCGCCACCGTCGGCGGATCGAAATTTTAAACCATATTCTGGAGACTACGAATGAGCAAGAAAAAAACTGCGAAGCATCAAACCCCGAAACAAGTCCGTCGTAATCTATCACAACGGATGAAGAAGGGAGAACTGTATGTAGTTTTTACTGGGATCGACGACGAAGTAATGTCACTCCTTACTTATGACGACCCGGCGAGAACGCCACGCATCTACAGCAAAACCGCACTCGATCCTCGGGTTTGTGAGCAACTCATCATCTGCAAAAGCGTGGAGTCTGCAGTCAAGTGTCTCGGACCCGAAACCTACGCCGTCGTTTTGCCACTGTCAGCAATGATCGAATACTACGGCGAATTTGAAGTACGACGATGGGCCAAATCGCAGCAATATGTCAGTCCTACCGAAGTCCGTGGTTACGTATCGAAGAAGGTTGCAACCCTGTCGGTGGGAAATAACTGGAATTCCGCCCGAGTCCGTGGGATTTATATAAAGCAGGTTGGCGATAACCATAGCCGATGGATATCTAATAATCTCACAAGCACACTTGCTGATCTGCTTGGCTTCTTAGAATGCGTTCGCTTCGAGTTCCTGCAATACGACCCTGACGAGTTGATCGTTGATCATTTTGAGGACCTCTGCAATGGTAGTGATTATCTGCTTGACTTCGAAGATCCCTCCGAATCAGTTAACGGTGACGAGCTATCAACCTTCGAACATCAACTCGAAACCGTGGAGGAGGACATCATGACTTTAGACGAACTTATCGAACTCGTTGGCGAATCATTCAAGCTCGCCGACCTTCCGTCTCTGGAACAGCCAACATCGAGTCCTCTCATTCTCGTCGGCTGACCATTCTCTGGGCCGCCGCTTCCGATTGTGTAAGCCAATTCTAACGGTCCGCAATTCTTAAACACAATTTTTGTAACCGGCGTGCCGGGTGCGCACGGATTGCGCACCGAGCGGGAACACTCGGCACGTTCGGTCTTTGTAAAAAGTCTGCGCAAGTTTGGAGAAACAAGTCCATGAAACAAAAAAACAAAAAGGAGAGGCCATCAGTGCCCAGTCGTAACAAGAGTTTATCAGTAAGGTTGTCACCGAACATTGCGACAATAGAGCGAAAACCGCTAACTACTTTTCAAGGAGAATGATTATGCCGAAGCATATGCAAGCCAGAACAATTGAGATTCTCTCGATCACGGCAGGCAATGTTATTGTGAGAAAGATCACGAAAGAAATGTCGAATGTGAGAACGACGAAAAAGTCTGTTGTGCTTATCACGTACCGACCGGACCCTGCCAACAGCCATCGTTCAGAGATTGTGGCTGTCACCACAGAACAGGCGCAGAGGATGCGAGACGATCTCGATAGCATATTGAACGTCGAAAATCTGTCGTGGATGTAGCATTTCAGTCCGTTACAACTTTTGTGCCGGTGGCTGAACGCATCTCGTAAAGTATTATCATGAAGCCACTTATGACCCCAACTTTACAATGCAAAAAATCGTGCGTATCGTTGAATGTAGGACGACAACAACGTGCGTGATCAATAACTGCAAGTAGCCGTTCACAACTCTGCCGACGGAATTTTCCATGACAACAGAACTGCGCTACCGGTGTGCGCAGAGAAAACCAAGTGAATCTGAATGAACCAAACCTGTAACTATTTTTTCAAATTGGAGGACCATGAAATGAATATGACTGCAATCCAACCTAAACAGCGGGCCGATACGTTGTCGGCCACCGAACCCGTCATTCAAGAATTCGGAACGAAGCTTCAACTCATTCGAGACCGAGTAGTGTCTGTTGCCAATGGATACCAGACCGGCGTGTACATCGTAGGAAGACCCGGCACGTCCAAGACGTTCACGGTGCGACAAGAGTTGGAATTACTCGACAAACCATGGGTGAATAAGAACGCCCGCATGACGCCGATGGGGTTGTTCGAATTTCTTGCCGATCATCCCGAACACGTCATCGTCCTCGATGACATCACATCGCTCTTCAAAAACGAGCAGGCACTTCAGATTCTGTTGGCTGCGCTCGATGGACAGCCCGACGAGCCGAGGCTCATTTCCTACAAGAGCAAGGACAGGGATGAACGAATCTGGTTCACCGGGTCGATCATTGCCATCAGCAACATTCCATTAAGGCATGATCCGTTGGCCCGAGCTTTGGGCAGTCGGATCGTGATGCTGGAACACGAGCCGACCGATGAGGAAGTCGCAGTGTTCATCCGGCACTTGGCTCTTCAGGGCTACCCAGAGTTATCACCGGATGAATGCCTCGAAGTTGCGGAGTTTTTGATTGCCGAAACTCGGAAGATGGACCAGCGCCTTGATCTGCGGCATCTGACCAAGGCGTGGCAGGACTACCGGCAAGTCAAGCAGGGTGATGCCTTGACCTCATGGCAAGACCTTGTGCGGTCCAGTCTTCAAAAGCAGATTGCCGAACCTGTGCGTGCTATTTCCAAGGATGAAGACAAGGAAATTCAACGACAACTCATCAAAGAACTCACAGAGAGATTTCCCAATGATCGCCACAGTCAGTTGGCCGAATGGCCGCACGGCAAATCCACATTCTACAAGCGTCTCAAGGAAGTCACGTCCACTGCACGAATGGTATGACCTTCTGACACTTCACGTTTTCAGATTTTCAAGAACCAGTTTCCGGCCCTTTGCAGGGAGGGGTCGGGATACATCCACACATTTCATATTTCTCAAAAAAGAAAGAGAACCCCCATGAACAATAGCAACAACAATACAAATCGCATCACTACTCATCACTCGACTGACCGAAGCTGGACCATCCACCACGGCGACGTTAACAAAGTTTTGCCGACTCTTCCACCTGTCACGTTCGATGGTACTTTTTTCGATCCACCGTATGGCCTCAACTTCATGGGGGAAGAATGGGACGGAACTCTCCCGCCCGTAAGCGTACTCGAAGGTCTGCTGCGACTCTGCAAACCGGGTGCTTATTTGCTCGCCTTTGGCCATCCAAGGACCTTTCACCGACTCGTCTGCAATATAGAAGATGCCGGTTGGGAGATTCGAGACACGCTCTGTTGGCTCTACGGAGATGGATTCCCCAAAGGGAAAAACATTGGGCAGACTCTCGGTGAACGGTGGGGCAACTACCACACGTTGCTGAAGCCAGCATGGGAGCCAATCATTCTGGCAATGAAGCCAGTCGATGGCAAGTTCGTAAAGAACGCCACGAACCATGGCTGCGGTGGGCTCAACATCGGAGACTGTCGAATTGGGACAACATGTTACACGAAGCGAAGTCATCAGGCTCCATCTCCAATGCTTGCAGACGGTACTGATAAGGGTAGGCATCCCGCAAATCTCATCCTCAATGAACGAGCCGCAGCGTTGCTGGATGAACAATACGGAACTTCTCGCTCCCGTCGTTCACGTCGTCGAAAGGCTGGTAGCAATGTCGGTAACGGCAAGACGCTTAAGGCATTCCGTTCTCGAATGGATGTTGTGGAGGGCTACGGTGATGAAGGTGGTGCGTCTCGGTTTTTCTACTGTGCCAAGGCCAACCGCAAGGAACGCAAGGGAAACGCCCATCCCACGGTCAAGCCGCTTGCCCTGTGTGAATATCTCGCTCGTCTAATCATCCAGCCGAAGCGTGAGACACCCCGCCGACTGTTAGTTCCGTTCTCGGGCAGCGGGTCCGAAATGATCGGAGCACTGTCGGCGGGCTGGGATCACTTAACCGGCATCGAAAAAGACGATCAATTCGTCGCCACGGCACGTCAGCGACTCTTCAAAGCAAAGGACGAATACACACGGCCTGCTTGATCTCACCTATTCGGTCATTCGAAGCGGCGATCTCTACACCCCCTGTTTTTGAAACCCCTGTTTGAGTCAAGGCCACCGGTCTGCGCTCAGTTTTCCAAATGCCACTTTTCCAAAGGACGTAAAAATGAAAAATCAAATTATCGAAGTAAAAATCAGCGACATCAAAATTGGACACCGTCACCGAAAAGACATGGGCGATGTTGAAGACTTTGCTCTGTCCATCAAAGAAAATGGACTGCTCCAGCCAATCGGTATCACGCCTAAAAATGAACTCGTCTTCGGAGAACGTCGTCTGCGTGCCTACCGAGATGTCATGCGAAGTGAGACGATCCCGGCTCGCATCATTGACGTTCCGTCTATTCTGCACTGCCAGTTCGCCGAAAACACGATGAGGAAAGATTTCACTGTCAGCGAGCGTGTTGCCATTGTAGATGCACTTCGTAGTTACAAACACGGCGGGGATCGCCGGTCAAAGCAAATTCGCAATATCGATGATGATCTGACTGTCGATCAGGCCGCAAAGCGTGCCGATCTTGGTGGCAAGGACGGTTACGCCCGTGCCAAGAAGGTTGTCGAAAAGGGCATCCCAGAACTCGTGAATGCAATGGACAGCAATAAACTGTCTATTGTTGCGGCATCCGAGTTATCAAAGTGTGAACCTGATGAGCAAAAGTCGGTGCTCAAAAAAGGAGCCGAACATGCCAAGTGGTACGCAAACCGGATTCGAAAGCAGAAAAACGATGTTTCCACTCCCGAATACGAAACACCGCAATGGCTGTTTGACCATCTCGATCAGGAATTCCATTTCACATTGGACGCTGCTGCTTTACCAGAAAACGCCAAATGCGAAACATTCTTCACGCCCGAATCGGATGGACTGAAACAAAGCTGGGCTGGGCAAACAGTTTGGTGCAACCCTCCTTTCAGCAAACACGAAATTGGAGATTGGGTCAAAAAGGCTTACAACGAAAGTAAGAATGGCGCAACGACTGTAATGCTTCTTCCGAGTGCTTACAAGGACTACCGATGGTGGAAAAATTGCTGCGTTCACGGAAATATTCGGTTTCTCCACGACTACGTTCGATTCCGTCGCCACGGTGAAAAGACGACGGCGTATCTCGATGTTACGGTCGTCATTTTTGGGCCAGACATTATTCCGGGATCAGCAGGGGCTCCGATCATCAAGGCAAATGTCGAGGCTGCATCGACAACTCCATCAACAGTGGCGTAATCGTTTGCTGCAGGTTTTCTTCTCTTTTGACATAATGGAGATCCTTGAAAAATAGTCCCTGATGAAATTCATCAGGGGCTATTACACAAACAGGACCAGCGCCAACGTATTTTCAAAACTAATTCTATTTGGCGACCATCTGTGAATCAAGATATTCAACTTCGATATAATCGCCTGTCAGTTTTTTCTTTGTACTCTGAAAATGAATCCAATCTCCTTTGATTGTCGCTGGTCCTTCATACCTTTTAACTCGATATCTGCTACTGGTGATCCAAACACGGTATTTCAGTTTAACATTTCGAGCTTCAGTTTTGACCTCTTCTTTTTTCGGTTTTTTTGCTACAGCCATCTGTTGCAAAGCTTCTGATAGGTTTTCATCAAATTCTTTGATGACCGCATTCACATCATAATAATCAATTTCTCTAGCGAATTTTGATGAATGGTGCCATTCGCCAAAATCACCATGTTCTTTCAAAAGTAATTCACAGCCATACAAAGTAGATTTAATATCCATTCCTTTCAGTTCGTCTCGCAAATGTTTTTTCGCATAGGTCATCGGATAACGTCCATTGGATTCTGCCAATATTGCCCGATCAGATTTGATTAAAACGCCATAATTATTCATATTATCAACTCAAAACAAAACATAAATTTTGTAAACACAAAAATTGCTTTGAGGATGCAGGGCGGAGGACGAGCAGAGTAAGCGTCCAAAATGCGCATGGCTATCTCTCACATTAAAGGTGAGAGATAGCCAAGGTGGGAGGCATTTCAAGAATGAAATTATGAACCTTTCCCGATAGGGGCTATCTCAGAAATTCATTAAAGCGTTGCCTTATTGAACTTGCCGTTTTCTCGGAAGTAAAGTTGAGACAAAAGAAAACAGCAGTTCCTCTTTCATTCATTGATACACAAGAGATAAAAAGTTGGGGAAGCACCAATAAGGAACTTCCCCAATAGGTATTAAGTCCATTCTCGTTCAGCAGCCATTTCTTGTTCTCGGACAAATCCCTCACGCAAAGCGTCAATCAAATCGTCTACATTTTCAAATGGGTCATCATCATCATTGTAACATCCACTATGCCACTCATAGATCACCTCATCACTTCCATCTGCCGCTATTGATGGTGAGCCGCAAAATGGAAAATGTGACAGATGCCCATCTTCATGGCGATATATTGCAACTGAATTTGCAACATACATATCATCATTAAGATAGAGACGTAATGTGTCAAAAATAAATTCTTCTTCTTCTTTTGTGATTCTCGTCATTTTTAGTTTCCTTTTTTATTTGAAATGATTCCCCCGATGATGTCATCGGGGGAATCAAAGTGAATTACGCTATTTGTTTTTCTGCCATCTCAACTTTTGTGCCATGAATCGAGAATTCAAAGGTTTCCGCTTTGTCAAAAATCTTGCCTGCATAAAGCATAAATGAACTGAATGAATCCATCATTACAGATAGCTCGCACTTGCTTGACTGCTCATATTTCACCTTCAGTTCATCAAACACTCCAATCACTGACATGAGATTTGCCGCATCGACAACAATTGAAGCCTCAAATACTTTGCGTATTTTGTTAGTTTTTTTGGCAGGAGCAGGAGCATTCACAGGAATCACTTTCAACTTTGCCTCTTTGACATCATCTTTGGTTGGCTCATCATGATTGTTTTTCTTTGCAATTTTTGATGATTCCTCGACTATCTCTTTCACCTTCTCAGGTGCATTTTTTGCCACAGATGACAATGCAGTTGTTGCATTGTTCGAAAGAGGGGCTGCTAATCGATCAGCCAGATGATTGACCTCGTACCAATTGCAAAAATCATAAGCCCATTGCCGTGTTTTTGAAAAACGCTCTTTTACATAAGATTCAAAGGTCTTATGTGTGGCTCGGTAAAGCTTTTCTTTTTTGATCATCATCAGTGCTTTGCCAGCTTCTAATGCTTGATCAATCCAGTTATCAACGATGGCTTCAAGACGATCTTTTTTGTCAGCTTCTCTTTTTGTCAGTTTTGTTTCAGACATGATTTATTTCCTCAATACAAAAATTGTAATTATGTAAAGTACAAAGATTGATTGAAGAAATTAGGGGGGACGAGTGCGCATAGATGACTACCTCTCACAGCTTATGCAAATCATTGCATGGTTTGTGCTATACAGTCCAGATAGCACTGGTGAGAAATAGCCAAGTGGGGAGTCGCTTCAATGAAGCTTTTTTAAAGTCCCGGTAGGGGCTACATCGTTAAGAATTACGCCCTATTATACGTGAGATTATGCGAAATGTAAAGTAAATACAAGCAAGATGAAATGTAAGGAGGTCTTTACATTTTGTGTCTTTGCTGTAAAGCAAAACCAAAAAAAGCAGGAGAAATATCGGCATCGATTTTCTCCTGCTTTTGTGAATACGAACATCGTAACGCTATTTGATTAATTGGTGTCAGTCTTTTGATTCTTCTGTCAAATATCCTGTTTCAGATTCACTCATATCAAACCTTATGATTATCTGATTTAAAGCGCAATTCCTTTAATTTATGGACACAAAATTTGCACTGTTATTAAGCACAAATAGCAAATCTTTGTTGTACAGCAAAGATTTATTTTTTGGCGTTATTAAGTGTGCTTTTTAGCTGCTTTTAGCTGTTTATTTTCTTTGTTGTAAAGCAAAGAAAAAACCATTTTGGGAAGAGCAGAAGCAAGAGGTGAGATGGAGAAATAAATTTTCAAAATTGAGGCAGATCCACTATTATACATTATGAGTTTAACACTAAAAATAAGGTAATAAAAATGGGGGAGCCCCTGATAAGAACTCCCCCAAAAATATAAAATAGTGATAATGTATTATAGTGCATCAATAACAAAAACTGAATATCAATTTGAAAAGAAACGCACTGAATCTCAAGTCACAGAAGACTTCCAAAGGTTTTTCTATGCTGGCTGTGGTCATAAGTTTTTAGGCTATGATTTCTCTTCTGAAATCTCCGATTCTGGACGTGCAAAAATCCCCGGTCCTAGATATTGGGATGTTCCTCAAAAAGAAAAACACAAATGGTCTCCTGTAAGAGATCACCTTGCTGGCAGACATAGAGGTATCGTCAGAGGAACTAATGAAACACATCTACCATGTGTCACAGACGATCTTGATAGGCACGATGGCACAATCAAGGCGACAAAGCACATCAAAGCAGTGCTTGATTCTTATAAGCTTCTCACCACTGAATTCAATGAATTGATGTGGTTGGCTGAAGTGAATCCCAGAAATGGCAGCACCAAGTTCTTTGGTTTTCATCGCCAAAAGAAACCTCTTAAAGTTTCAGAAGCAAACGAAATTGGAAAGAGGTTAAACGAGCGACAGAAAGCCAGTTCAATTGGTGCAAGAGAAGTCTTCCCAGATAATAGCCCACAAGTCTTTTTACCAATGAGACTCGATAAAATTACAATTGTTGATACTGGCATATTGGAAAAGACAAAACGCTATAGGCTTGATAGGTTGCCGGGAACAAATGAAAAGCAAAGAACATATATTGATTCTTACAGTTTGTGGGCTTTCTATGCGTGGTTACAACGTGGAGAACATTGTGATGTGCATACTTTAGAAGTTGAGCTAAAGAAAGCTTGTGCAAACACACCAGATAAGGAAATGCTATGTCAGAAAAACCAAAAAGAAACGCTCCCTGCATCTGTGGAAGCGGAAAGAAATATAAAAAGTGCTGCTTGCCCCACATTGGCAATAGAAGAAAAGACCTCTTGTCAATCGTCAATGACACAGAATACTGGCAAGGACTCTCAAAGCGACTCATTCAACGAATCAACGAAACAGACGAATCATCACCAGTGGAATTCGACCTCGACAACGAAGAAGACCTCTTGTCAGTTTGCTTGCTTGATCGATGGGGAATCACCAAAGATTAAAAGAAATGACCCCTGTTATTGTGGAAGTGGAAAGAAGTATAAAAAGTGCTGTTTGACCTCAAGTGGTATTTGTTCGACGGTAAAGACCGTCGAAATGCTGCCCCCTAAAGAGGGGGCAGACATCAGTAAAGCCCCTGACGGGGAGGTTTCTTCAAAAGCTTTATGCAAAACATTAGAAGAGATCAGAAGTATTCCTGATGCTTTCCAGAAGAATACACAACTGGCTTTCTACTGCAACAATCAAGCAAGACGACCATTGAACGCAGAAGAGTTACTTGCCAAAGCCAAAGAATACAAAATATACAATGGCAACTGGGAAGATGGATTGTCTAATAGAATAAACAGGATCAAAGGCATTGCAAAATTTGCAGCAAAGACTTTCGATCCTAAAAAATGCGGAAGCAGTACCAGACAAAGGCCATTGCTCAACAAAAAAATGCAAGAATGGCGGGGAAGGTCACACCTATTGAGCAAAACGTTGTCTACAAGAATCAATGTTGAAACATGGGTTGATGAGTATGGACAAGTGCAATACACCAAAGGACGAATTGTAAACGGCATTCAACGTGATCATGTCTTGAGACTTGCCGGTATTATATCACACGTTTCTGAAACTCATGGTGGTGATATTCCGAGAAAGTCAATCAAGGGTTGGTGGAATGAATTAGCAAATGAAAATTCAATGCCAGAATGGAAACATAATGAGTATTACTTGGCTTGCCGTCAAGTTCTGATTGATAACGGATGGTTGAAAATGAATCACGATTATTCATATCAGAATAACCAATCAAAAAAAGGGTGGATTTTATATGAGACTGAACTTGTTGGTTCAGTTTGGGACTACCCAACAGATACAGATACAAAGAAGAATAACAACAACAGACCCTATCTTTATAGTTGTGGCGCAATCGCCAACCAAAAAAACAGATTGGCTTCTGTTTTTGCCTTGCTTCACTCCCAAAGACCACCACCATGATCATCAGACCTACAAACCAACCAAATCAGACCTACAGACTCACCAGAAATGGAGATGAGAACAGAGAAGGTGTAGATTCACACTTTTACATTACTGAATTCAAATTCTGTGTTATTAGTACCCATTTTTGGTACATCTCCGAAATCCCTTGTTTTTCAGCTTGAATTGCAGGTGCGCAGCATGAGCGCTGCAATGTCAGAACGATCTCGAACAGGTACGGAATGTTGTGCAGGTCGGCGAACAGCACAACTGTGTATTAGACATTTCTCATGTTGGAGAATTTGCCGGTCCACGCATAAATAATTGCATGGAACATAAGCATCTTCTTGAATCAGCACGCTGGCAAAAATTACGTTGGTTTGTTTTCGAGCGTGATGAGGGGCGGTGCGTGATCTGTGGCAATCCCGGTTCCGACACGCACCACTGGACTTACCAATGGGGTTTCTTCAATCCCGTAGCCGTTTCTTTTGTCTGCCGTCAATGTCATCAGATTTGGCAAGGAGAAAGTTCCGATCATCTTGCTGACGATCATGATCTGAAACCGAACCTTGTCAGAATTTCGGAGATCGCTCGGGCACTCGGAAGAAAATGCAGATAGACCGCCAACTTTTTTCGGAAGGTTGAAAATATTTTTGACGTAAAAAATAAATCTGCTAATATTTAATCCGCACATGCAAAAATACTTTGACTACCGCAAAACCACATCTCTCTTACTGGACGCTCCGCTATGAGCGTCTGTTTGCCTTATTCGGAAACAAGGTGAACCGCCTGTCAGCCCCACATACTGTGCTGGCATAATCCCAAAATCACGACTGCGTAGGATGCTGCGCAGACATACAAGGATGTAGTCGTTCCTGCCATTCTTGTTTTCATAATAGACTATTTTACAACAAGGTTCAGTTCGGATGCGACTTATGAAAAATATCATTTCCTGCTGCAATGCTGGCAAACGAGAGTATGGCGAGATGCACTGGTTTTGGGCTGTTTGGACAGAAGTAGATGACCATAACATGCCGAACGATCAAGAGCCAAAAGTCAGTGGATTCGCCAAATCCAAAGCCAAAGCTCGGCGAGCCGCATGGGATGCACTTGCTGCGATGGGACACCGCCGAGCCTGTTACAACGGTTGGGCCTTTCACTGGTTATTTTCGCAAAAAACAAAGGATGACCGACCATTGTTTTCTCGTTTTAGTCTCGGAAAGAATCGTTGGTTCTGGGTAGCAGGCAATTTTTTGGAAGAGCCAATTGCGAGTGGCTTTGCCGCTTCCCCTGATATTGCTCTAAGTGACGCCGAAATGAAGGTCGGTCCAGTTCAGAGAGACGGAAACTCTATGGCTCAAGCCCATTGGAAGAAGCAACGAGCTATCCAAAGATCAAAGAAACAGGCATCTAGTTCGACTGCATTGCCATTAGAGTTCGTCTATCAGTGTCATCAATGGTGGTCAGATTACGACAAATGTTATCATGACTCGATTTCGAAATACCGGATCGTGAAGCGGACCCAAAAACGCATTTATGTTGAAAGTACAGAATACGATAAATCCGTGGAATCGAGTGGAGAGTGGTGGGATTGGATCGAATCCACTTTCATCTTAGATCGTCGGGAGTTAGAGACGATTGGCAAGGCGAATCGATCATCAAAAGGATGGTGGTGGAATACTTATTATAGCTCACCAGAGGTCTACTATGCCGAATGTCGCAACAAGTCTCGTCCCGAATGCTTTGATATATTGGATCTTGAAGCAAGTGCAACTGAGAATCAGATCAAATCTGCATACCGTCGCCTCGCTAAATCAAATCATCCCGACAATGGTGGTGACGCCGAAGAATTTAAACGAGTGAGAAAGGCTTATGAGCAGGCGATGAATATAGGGAAAAGTATCTGCTGACCAATGTTGGTTTTCAGGGTTATGTGTTACCAGATAAATGTATTACAGAGACATTGTGAAGGGATTCAGAAAATGACGACAAGAAAAACATGCCCTGATTGTGGAGTGGCTGTGGGCAAGCCACATATCAACGAATGTGACATAGAACGCTGTTCTGTTTGCGGCAAGCAGCAGATTACGTGTGACTGCGAAGGCCACGATCCAGACCTATCTGCATGGAGAGGTGAGTGGCCGCCCGATGTCGGCAAGTCAAATGCCGATTATTGGATTACTGCCATTTATGAACGTAGAAGGCGGGAAGTGGCGCAGTACGAAGTAAGTCCACCCGAGTCCCCATGGACCGAGGGGGTGGAGCAAGATGTGATCTATCCTCAAGATTGCTACTTGCGTGCGTTGAAGTATTCAACAGATGTGCGACGTTATGGAAAAAGTCACCGACTTGTTCATGGTGAAACATTACTTGCTTTTGGCGGTCATGCTTGGGTCGAGTTACCCAATGGGCTAGTATTTGATGGTGTTTATCAGCGGTTCTATCGACGTGAGGACTACTATGGCGAAATGGCACGTGCGACACCGTGGTACATCTATGAGCCTGACGCCGCCGTAAGGTTGGACTCGTATTTGCAGACATCAATTGCCAAGTGGTGGATTACATTGGGGTTGCCCATGATTTCTAACAAGTCCCCGATTTACATAAACGAAGAGTACGTCTGCGAACTACTTCAAAAATACTATGCTAAGTCTAGCGAGGACGTACTCAAGACGATGCTGACATATGCTTTGCGAGACGTGGCAAGTGGATGTGGTATCGATGGGGCTCGGCGAATGAAGAAGAAGGATATCATTTCGGCCATCCTGCAAAGACAGCACTCCACTGCGTGAGAATCCCACTTTGATTAGATTAGCCTCGTTCCATCGACGCCAACTTCTCGCTTTGCAGCCTCAACCATGTACATCGACTGGCAGCCAGAACAATATAGATACCAGTCATAGTAATAGGTCTGGTCTGCCTTAACGGTTTTTTTCTTGGGGGTACGCTTCACGATGGGAGTGTTGCACTTTCGGCAAGGCTGACCTTCTTCGGTCATCTTCGTATTCATGCCCGGTGTATTCAACCTCGGCACTTCGCTTTTGCTTTCTTCGGCGGGCAGATATCCCGTGTCTTCCAAGAGATCAGTTTGATTGAGTGCTGCCTCTGCCAATTGGTCACAACGTTCATTGTCCTCGACGCCAGCATGACCTTTCACCCAAACGAACTCAACCTCGTGCTTCTCGTAGGCTGCAAGTAAACGCTCCCAAAGGTCTGGGTTCTTTGCAAGCTTGGATCGAGAGGCATTCATTGCCCAACCTTTCGCACGCCATTTGAAGGCTGACCCGCCCGTGATTGCTTCGACGATGTATTTGGAATCGCTGTGAAGAGTAACGTGACACCGCACTTTCAGAGCTTCGAGGGCAACAATCACTGCTATGAGTTCCATTCGATTATTCGTTGTAAGGCGATAACCACCGGAAAGCTCTTTGCAATGTTTGCCAAAACGAAGGACGACTCCGTAGCCTCCTCTACCCGGATTGGGAACAGCACCGCCATCAGAATAGATCGTGACTCTCTTCTCTTGATCGCTCATTAGTTGTCCACGTCTCAAACAAAATGTGCAACTCGAATTACAAGTGCTATTGAGCCAGTAGCACTCTGCTATCCGCTGAGGCTCGTTACTTCACGCTCAGCGGCTCTCCAATCATTGAGGTCATCCATGAATATCCACTGTTTTTCCTAATTTGAATGCATTGCTGTCACAACATCCCTCCGGGTCGCAAGTTTCCGGCGACAAACCTCTGGGATTTGCTTTAGTATACAGTTCTGAAGTGGATGTGGCTATGATTCTTTGGGAGCAGAATCACAGCTACAAACCACTGGCAACCAAAGTACGAGTGGATGAAGTCGGACAGAGAATGTTAGAGCGAATGAGAAGTAGAGAAACGGTGTGCTAATGAAGAAACAAATCCACGATTTTGACGACTACGCTGAATTCATGACAAAGCAGCTTCGCACGCTCCGTCATTTTGAAAGATGCTTGTTTTCTGTATGGTGTGCCGACCATTTGCTGACATCACATACCGATCTCCTCGAAGAAAATCTGTCAGAACCCGACCTTCGAACATTGCAGGAGATTGTGAACGATCTTTAGGATGCATTGTTGGGTGGTGTGATTCCTGAAAAGGATCAACTGAATGCTCTCGACATGGAATTCATGGGAAACAATGACGAATGGTCTGCTCCGATGAAAGACATTCATCCCATTGTATCTATCGTGAAGCAGAGCATCGGGATGTGCATTCTGTGTTGTCGCAGAAACGATGTCGGGTTGGCTCAGAAAATCGCACAGTTAGTGATTGACAGCCTTGAATGCACGCTCGAAGAAGACGATTCCAGTTATTCACCAGTGAGTCTGTTCGATCATCCGCAGATTAAACACGAACTTGAAATTCAGTTGGCGATGATTAAGCACTTGAAAGGCGAGTATGAATTGGATTCGAATCTGAGGATGATGTTTAGGTGAGGAGCATGTTGTGATCCACTACTTCCAGATACACAAAAGAAAAGCTCTATAATCACCGTAATCACGGCTGCCTCATTTTAGTATCTGACAGATGAGGAATATTACTTATACGCATTTTAAGTCCTTGAAGAATCGGCCAAAGGGGTAAGGGACTCAAGACATACTCGAATACCATCTAAATGTTTTTGGTCAAACCTGAGAATGTTGTCTTTTCCATCTCGTCCCTTTTGTCGATCACAAATGATGAAATCATCCTCGTGATCTTCCAGCAGGTAGCTAATTAAACGTTTTTGAGCTTCGATATCTTTATGAATGTATTGTTGATATATTTCGCTACAGACGGGACACAAAACCAATTTGAGATCTGTCATCACTGGTAGTTGAACACCAACATGATCCGCCCACCTTTTGGAAAGTAGATCAACATATTCAACAAACACTTCGTCCCTCTGATTTATAAAAGGCATTGTGTCACAACATATCTGGCAAAAGGGCTGATCTTCTTCTACATTAAAATAGTAATCCAGTAGAGCATGACCGTCATATTCAGATTTGGAATATGCACGTACAGACCGAGCTCTCTTAGTAGAATTCTTTGTTGGGGCCTTTTTCAAACGTTCGATATTTTTCTGGCGACGACGTTCAATATTTCCAGAGTCTGAATTTTCAACCGCTTGTCGATTTGCAGCTTCTCTATTCTTGTTTTCTTTGAACAGGTTAAACGCCTCTTTGTGTTTCTTGATAAAATCGGCATCCTCTAAAGTGATTCCTAATTTATTTGCAAGTTCTAGTTCACTACGTCTCTTTGCTTCTTTTTTTTGGCTACTGCGGCCAAATTCAACGTCACTAAGCCATCTCTGGCTTGGATCGTATCGAAATCCCTCTGGTAGCATTTCTGCGGATGCGTCCAAGGGTTTTACGAAGTTACCGCTTATTTGTGGAATCCAACTGGTATTTTTAAGTGTGTGAACCAATTGAGAAGGAGCAGATCGAGATCCGTTAGCTTCGTTTTTCTGATAACAGGCTACCAAATAATTCGGAGTGTCTGGTAACGAGTACATCGTCTTCCAAATTAAACTAGATATTTCAATTGATGGTGTTTCCAATACCTCACCTAAACCTTCAATTTTATAGTCTTCGTCAATACAAGAAGATGTACGACGCTTTCCGGCTACATTGGAAAGTTTATCATCCCATGATGGATTCCAAAAACATGGACTCTTTTCTGGAACCAAATGAATCGTTGCCCCAAGAGCTATTGCGAATTTGCCAATTCTCTCAGGATCGATTTCTAAGTTTAAGTAGCGGTTTGAAAGTGAATATTTACTAGATCGATATTCTTTTTTGAGTGATTCATAGAATGGTGCAAGGCCAGAATCATAAAAAGGAGTATCAAGATAAACCCACGATGGCCTTGCTCCTCTTCCTTCATCCGTTTCAAAGAGAAAATAATTCTTAAATAAGTGATTCTGTCTCGGATTCCCTTCTAAGAACTGAATGAATCTCTTTATGTCACCAGCTAATATATTATCGTCTATCTCATTTAAATATATATCATCATCTGTTTTATCAGGTTTGTATCGTTCATCGAGAATAGATTGAATTAAGTCAGACTCTCCAACTTCACGCACTCCGATTTCTTCAAGAAACTTTCTCGCTTTCTCTTGGTCCTTTTTCTTTTTACCAGAAGCATAAATGCTTTCTCTGGTCCGAGGAAACGTTATGTCGTTCTGATCTCCATCACTTGGGAAATATGATCCTGAACCGGTTCCTAAGGAACCATCATTCATCTTCACGATCAATAGTGAATCTAATTCCTCAAACCTATATTCATCTACTAATTCTGAATAAAGAAACGCATACATCGACTGTATCCACGCATCAGGTTTAGATTTTAACCAATCAAGTAATTCTTTATCTGGTTCTATCCAACTCTTGGAGACACTTATATTATGCTCTAACATTTGAACAAAATCATCAAATCCGATATATGAGATATCGAGCGATGAAAGGAAGTGACCTAAACGAGGATTATTTTGTGAAATGCCTATTACCCACTCCTGCCGATCATTCCCCATATTTAAATAATCTAATAAGAAATGGATGTCTTTTTTGGACAGTAGTTGCTTTAAAGATACACTACTCTGAATCAGGGTTTTCGCAGGCGCATAACTATCGTAATAGGTTGGAGTAAGCGACTTGTTCGTGAACTCAGAGACAAGCCGTTTTCTCAATGGGGCATAAAATGGTATTAAGTTGTCCTCTGGAACAGGAAGGACTCCCAAAAATTCTGGTGTAAGAAGCCCCAAATCTCGGATATCTGTCATTGATTTTGCGAGTAAATCAGCGAGGTGGTCTCTTAGATCTTCATTTACTTTACATTCACGAACACTGTCCCTTGCAACCGTAGAGGCGAATGGTGCATTTATGTGGAAACGAAGTCGTGATATCTCTTTTATGGCCGGGAAATAGATAGATACATTTCCATTTTCAAGGGGCGTAATTTCCCATGTTGAATTTGAGGTCTGAGTAGATGAATTCTTTTTATCTTTTGAGCGTCTCCTTTTTCTTTCCAGATGGAAAGCTATCGAGATATCGCATTCTTTTTGCCCGTAGTCTTTATCTGGGTCAGCGATTTCAACCTTTTCAATAAAACGCAGCCAGTTTGTTTTAGTTTTTAGGTGTTTATTATTTTGAGTATTTGATGTTCCAAGATCTGGATCATGGGGACGTGTTGACTGTATTTCTATTATTGAATCTGAATTACTCTTCCTATGCAAAGAACCTTTACTTCCATTCGGTAAGACGAACTCGATATTACTGATATGTTTAAGAAACAACAGTGTGATATCGGGCAACTCAAGCAACCTCCGTTTGATTTCTTCGACAGCTATACTTGGAAATTTATGAGGATGATCAAAGGGAAAAACAAACCGGGTGCGATCACCTACATTGATTCTTTTCACATTTGAAGTATCAGGAACAACTAAATCATGAATCCGAAAATGATGGTCCCCTGAATGTATTTCTGGATTTTTCGTGTATGCAAATACAGCCTTGAATCCGACTCCGAATTTCCCAATCGCAGTTGGATCATCTTTCTTGGTGCTCGTTCCGATGCTCGTGATTGATTCGAAATCTTTAAATGTAAATCTACGTTTTCCATCGTGTTCAACAACTAACTGGTCTGTTTGCAATTCAAAACTAACATAACTTGCTTCTACGTCTTCCGCATTTTGCAATAATTCATAAATGAAATGAGCATTCTCAGGATACAGTTCCGTGAGTAGATTATTTATGCCTTCGCTAAAATTATTTTCTTTATTGGCATCGACCCATCGTTGTCTACTTTTTGAGAGGTCACTCAGTAGTTTTTGCATTTCATCTGACTCTGTTGACATAACACTCACCTTAACTTATTCGTATTGTTCCCACTAAAACCTGCTCATACCTGATATCATGGTTCTCAACACTGCTGCTTAATTCAGCGGACCTTTCTTCATATTCCCGATTAGCCCGATTGATTTCAGCTTCTCTCATTCGTTGAATCTTCTTTTCAGTTGCAGACCGCAGGCGATCATTAAGCATCGCAATGCGACCTTCATAGCTGGCTTTCAGGCTCTGTCGTTTAAATTCTGCCAGCTTGATAACTTTCCTTCGATGGAAATCAAGGGCAACTTTCCAACAGTTATAGTGGAGTGATTCAAGAGTAGTCAGATCCATTTCTGAAATAACAGAATCAGAGTCTGTAGCAACCTGCATTAATTCAAAGAAATGACTGGAGATGCTTTCATTATCTGAAATGACTATAAGTTCCAGATCATGCCGTAAGCCAATGAAGTCCCACTGATAAATAGCAAAAGGGTAGACTCCTTCTGTAAACCTATTATCTGTAACAGAAAGGTGAATTTCAGGGTCCGTATGTGTGTCAAATGAAAAGGCCGCCTGACGTGTCAGTGGATGTACCGGACTCAATAACTGAACCGAACGGTCTTCATTGGCAGTTTCTCCATCAAATGTTATTGGTAAATGTGGTTCATTGCCTTTCAGCCATTTTTCCCAGTTCCGTTGTTGAATATCATTATTACTGGAGAAGACACGAGCGTCCTGTAGCATTTTCTTGCGTGCTTCTTCATTGATACGCAATGATTTGATTTCCGTTTTCCCAAGAATTGCCGCTGATTCGTTGATAGTTTCCAGATATGTACTGAGCATATTCTGAATTGCTTCCGGTTCCAGCCAATAACTCGTAGCATTATCAACATCCACTTTGAATCGATCTTTTAACGGTAGTGAGATTCCGAAGAACTCATGCTGTTTTTCTTCCAGCTTCTCCTCTTCGAGAAGCTGGCGTATTTCATTGTCTTCCAGTTGTCGCAGCCGTACCTGACGTTCGGCGGGAGTCAGTTCTGATTTAACAGCAATCTCATTTAACTCTTTTGTGATTTTTCCGAGTATGTCCTCGCTGGCACCCACAGCCTGCTCAAATATTCCAATACGCATTAAACAACGTTCATAAATATCAGCATCAACTGTCCCCGGTGTGATCATATTGTAAACGCTGACAAACTGGCTTTTTTGTCCGTTTCGATCAATACGTCCAATTCGCTGTTCAATTCGCATTGGGTTCCACGGTAGGTCATAATTGATGATGCAATCGCAGAACTGGTAGTCCAGACCTTCACACCCAACTTCGGAAAACAAAACCACGTCGAGAGCTTCTGGATCATCTTTAGGTCGCTCGAAACGGTGACGAACTGTTGTGCGTTCTTCATCAGGAACATTACCATGAACTAGACCGACTCGAATCCCGGCACTTAACAGCCCTTCTTTGAGGTAATGCAAAGTGTGTCGAAACGAGCTAAATATCATGATTCGGTGGTTAGGATATATCTGGGCTTCCTGCTTTTGGTTTACAAGTTGAATCACTTTCTCTAGCTTGGGGTCTTTCTTGTCCAGATTATTCGCCATAGCAATAACTGATTGGATTCTTTCAGCGATAGAATTCAAATCACCTGATTCGATCCCAAAATCTTCGATGTCTACTTCTGAGAGTTCCTCTTCACAGATATGTCGTGACAGAATGTCTTTGATATACGGTGCAAGCCCATACAAGCAACTGGCTGCCTGACGGCGAATCGTGGACATCATGAAGTTGACACTTCTTGAACCGTGCAAATCTGCAAGAATATCTGACTGTACTTTCAAAAGAGCATCATGCAAAGTGTTTTGAGAATCAGTAAAAGGGACTTCTACTGTGTGGGATTGTCGTATCGTAAATTCACCAATATCACGTCGGCGAGTACGATTGATAATCCCTGAAAACGTATGCAGGTTTTCAAGTTGATCGATAATTATGATCCTCTCCTGTTCCGAGGCATCAGGAGAGGATAGCTTATCGGTGATTTCATCCACTTCCGGGTTGTTGGTGAGCATTGAAGCCCCCCAAGAGGTCGACTGTGCCTTTTTCAGGCTTTCCAACGCCTTGGATTGCCATTCAACAGATGCACTACGGGCATGTCTCACCGCTTCATTGATCATGGGATTCGGCTCTGACATGTGATCGAAACTATCCCGATCAATCACTACATCTGGTCTCAACAATTTTAATAGTGAAAAGAGGTCACAATTGCCAAGCTGGAGGGGAGTGGCAGTCAAAAATATGACAGCTTCTGCGTTATCGCAGAAATATTTAACAGCCTCGTGACCATAAGTAGTGGGGTTCGAGATCCGGTGGGCTTCGTCCACAATAACAAGGTCAAAATGAGGGGCAGGATCGAGATCCAGTAAGCAAGGCTTCTTTGAATTCTTGCCTGTTTTAGTACCAGTGATAATTTCTTCATTTAGTATTGAATAGGGAATGATTCCAAACTGGTGTCTTTCAGGCCATTCTCCATCAAGATCGCATTCGGAAATGCAGTGACGAAGCATTTTCCCGTCGAAATGTTCGAAGTTCTGATCGAACCGCTTCATTTCTGTCTGCCACTTCTTTTCAGAAAGGAGTGGTCGGGGACATATGATTAATACTGAGTTGATTTCCTGTCGAGCCTGTAATTCACGTAAAATCAGTCCTGCTTCTATGGTCTTTCCAACACCAACACCATCTGCGATCAGCAGGCGGGGGCGGTCAGCTCGAAGAAATCGGAGCACGGGGCGGTATTGATACGGAACAAAATCAATGCGAGCAGCATTTAATGAATAGAGTGTTGATGTGCTTGGGTGATTGATTAAGCGGGCTGTGAGAAGTGCCTGACATTCTGTTGCTGACAGAACCTGCTTGATTTGACTGGGTTCGTCATCAGCAATCAGTTGTGAGGTGAAATAGCTGGAAGCTTTTCCATCAATCAGAACAGTATATTGATATTCCGGGTCTGTCTCTTTTACTTCTACAACTGCACCGATTTTATCTGGCTGAGATTTCAGGCGAACGATTTGGCCCAGATGGTATGGTTGTGAGTCCGGCATTTATAACATTTCTTGGGATTATGAATTCCTCAGAGCCACACAAACTTGCATTCTGAGTCATCTGGTATATTCACTGGTATAGTATTACTGATTATCAAACTGGGCTCTAATCTCCGAAATATGTTTTCTGTGATCACGTTCCTTCTTCTTCAAAACATGATCAACGGGGAAACCACGATTTCTAAGAAATTCTGCCTTTTCATCTTTCAGCTTTTGTGATCCAGATTTAAGAATACAATCAACGACGTATTCTTTTGCGTTTAATTCAGTTTCATCTTCACCCGATTTAAAATATGCCAGAACATTTCTAATCGATTCAAGCATATCATTCAGGCGATAGAGCTCTTTCAATGTCTTTCGAGACTGGTCGGCTGTTTTTGCTGATTCCGCAACTGATCTTATTTTGATGTCGATTTCCTTCCCCCATTGCTCTTCGTCAAAACGTTTACTGGCTTCTTTTGCAGAATTGTAACCCTGATGGACAACCACAAGGTTAGCATGTGACTCTGAATATTCATCAAACCAGATACTGCCGTTTTTCGCTTTTCTACGTCGGGGGATTTTAAGCAATAATTCGATTTCCGCTTCCAGTAATTGTTTGTATGCCGATACTTCTGATATCTGCACATCAAAATAAGCTAATTCCCGAGCAAGATTCTGGACAACGCATTCTTCTGAGAGAAGTCTCTTGAGATTTGATACCGTGTCTGGAGAGTCCTTAGACCAAATTGAAACTACGAATCCACATCGCAGTCCATCTCTTTTCATTTTCTCTTCTTCGGGGCTAAGATAAGAAACCACATTCAGCTTCGGCAGGTTCATTTTGATCATTCGTTTGGAGTAGGCATAAGGTGAAGCAATTTCATTATGCTGGTGAATATCGTTTGGCCGAAGCATGTTCCACGAATATGGTTTAATCCAGTTCAGATATTTACGAAAAACACTATCAGAGAAATTAGCCACTCTTTGATCTTCGTTTGTGCGTAGCTCAACGAGGGCATCATGTGGATTTGCATTTCGTTCTTCTAAATCCCAGTCATTTCGAATTTCATAAAGAAGCTGCACGAATTCATCAAATTCAGGGAGATGCTCCTTAGGAATACGAAAGATTAAATCAATATCGTTTGGATTTCGTTTACCCCGGAAGAAACTACCAAAACCAAGAATTTCCAGTGGATGGTAAGGAAGTTCTCCAGTGTTTGCCCATTCGCCAAGAGTAACGAGACGATCAAATAGAGTTTTTTGACGTTTCGTGAGTTCCAAGATGACTCCTGTTTAAATAGGTATTATTCGATACAGTAACACTCAAAAACGATTCAAAAATATGATGTGGGAGGAGGAGTTGTAGGAGATGGGGTAGTGGGTGACGGGGGTATCAGATCATTGAACTGATCTTCATTGATGACAACACCATCACCTTCTATATCATCCACAACGAACCATGTTCCATTCCCCCAAAAGGGATCTTTAAATACACGTAATTCAGCTCGTTTTGTCAGTCTCTCCAAAAGCCATACGCAGCTAATTCTATCAGGCTCAGTTTTAAGCCATGCAGGAATAACTGGAATACCTTCATAATTACAACAGGATATGTTCCTTTTTTCTTTGCGACCGAAATGGTCGGTGATTCGGAAAGTACAGATCTTTTTCGAAATTTTATCAGCTATTACATTGAGACCTTCATTAGTTGAAAGTCCATATCTGCCTGCCAAGAGAAGGACATGCTTTTTTACATCCTCTGCAGTTACTTTATGCCAAATTGGGAGAATGCGATCATTACCGGTGGTCTCTAAAGTAATCAGTCCATCAAGTTCACGCTTTGGCCAATATTTTTCAAAGAAATGTTGGCTTAAAACTACAAGACCATATCTGCTGTTTCTCAATCCGTTCTCGATAGTTTCTCTAAGGTTGTCACCAATTTCAAATTCAAATTCGTCATACCACACATTCACATTATTCGCAGAAAATATATTTGCCAATGGACGTACGATTTCATCTTTATCTTCACTCGCATGGCTTATGAATAAATCCCAATCCATACCAATATCCTTCCTTAATTACACTGTTGCTGAACTGGATTCATACATTACTCGATTGCAGCTATGGACGGTTATGTATACTATCTGTACTAAATTAAATTTACCCTGCAATAAAGAGAAAGTACACACTTGAGTAGCGGGTATTCTCACAGCGAAATAAAGATCTTTGGTTGATATGAATGGATGAAGAACTGGCGGAAGATTTAGACGATCCTGAATCGATGGAAAACATCGATTTTGAACCTGCCAGATTCAGTTCAGATCTGGGATTACCATCTGTAGATGCCTCGATTCTGGATGACGCCAGTTATGCTGTCAGACAGGAGTTCCGAAACGAAGCAAAATGGAAAAGGCTTAATTGCAAAGAGATCAGCGTCCTTTCCGAGCAGGGGCGGGGAACAGTTTACGCTATTCACTTGGATGTTTCGTTTGAGTCTGATTGGACGTGGGAGGGGGCCTTTGCTTTTCGGCCCCAATCACTTGAGGACAATGAAGATTCTCCTAATTCCTACCATGAGAATATCGCTCACGAAAACGAAGCTCTCTGGTCTGGTGAAATCGTAGAAGTCGATGAACAAAATAACTGTCTATTCATCACACTGGAAGACTCTGAGAATCCTCCACAAACAGGAGCTTTCTTTGTTCGACCTTTCGAATTTCTTTCAGTTCTCGATGCAGTCTATAACGAACCGGCATTTGAAGAAGTCAGAACTGAGTTACCAGCCAGATTAGAAGCATCTAAAGGTAATATTCATCCACAGATTGCAGAAACATGTTCAGAAGGACTTCCACATTTAACCAACTTATGGAAGCACTCTTGGAGTATTTTGTGGGGGCCTCCGGGGACAGGTAAGACATACACCACTGGATTGCAAATCGCATCAATATTGGATGATCAAACAGAACGTATTCTTGTTGTTTCAACCACCAACAGAGCAACTGATGCAGTCGCTCTCTCGATTGGAGATGCAACAAGAACAATTGATACATCTTACTTGGAGAATGGAGAGATACTTCGAATTGGCAAGGGGGCTTCTGCCCAGCGGTTCAAAGCAAATCATCTGGAAGAATTGTTGGAAGGTACTGAGTCTGAATTGCTTTCAAAAATTGAAAGCCTGACACATGATCTTAAATCAACTGAATCCTCAGATGATAAAGCATTTGCCAGAAAGAAAATCTCAGAACTGCGGTCGAAAACGAACGATCAGAGTAAACTCATTTTTTTCGATCCAGATGTACGTGTTGTAATTTCAACGGCTTTTAAAGCAATGAGTTTTCTGAATGATTCCACAATCAGGAAATTGATTGAAAATGGTGACGCACCATTCACAACAATCTTCATTGATGAAGCTGGGTTAATTTCCCGTACTGCGGTTGCTGCATTGTCTTTGCTCGCAGCAAAACGAGTTGTTTTAGTCGGTGATTCGAAGCAACTAGCCCCAATCAGTCGCATCACTCGAATACTGACAACTCGGCAGCAAACATGGTTGGCCAGCAGTGGTCTGAGTCATCTGGATGAAATTGAAGAAACTCCATCAGCAGTTCATGTCCTGTCCGAACAGCGAAGAATGCATCCAGACGTATGCAAAATCGTTTCGAATTATCAGTATGATGGCTTTTTGAAAACTGCAAAGGAGACGATAGACCGGGAATCGACCCTGCCAACATTTATTTCAGATTACTCCAGAGCAATCTGGTATGTGCTTGATGAAGAAGATTCAGATCTTGTATCGATTCGTGCAAAGAGAGGTCAGGGTAACAATAGCTGGATGAGATCCATCACTCCTGACATTTTACAAAAGTTGTTTTCAGAAAGTTCTGTAAGACAATCAAAAGGATTGTTTATTTCTCCATTCAAGGCACAGGCTCAATCCATTTCGAAGCGATTTTCTAATTGGGATCTTCCTAACTGGGAAGCTTCAACGGTTCATAGTCAGCAGGGTTCTGAGGCCGATATCGTAATATTCGATACAGTCAATGCCAGTAGTTACAGTTGGCCATTTGAAGAATGGAAAAGGCTTACGAACGTGGCTCTGAGCCGAGCCAGAGAAGCTGTCATCGTTCTGGCCAGCCGTAGTGAAATGGAAGAACCCTATCTGAAATCACTTACTGCGGAATTGACTCCAAGCATACTGGTCCAGCAAGGTGCTACTGTTCGCTGGCAAAAGGTCGATCTCAAAGGGGGCAATACTCATAATTCTGGTCATGATCCATCAAAACAAAAAGAGAAGAGAGCCGATAATTCGCTTGGGGGCCAAATAGCCAACCGGCAGTCGATGAAACCGATTCTATCCGAGGAGCAACAACGGCTCACAAACTTAAAACTGGATGGGAAGCCTCGTCTTGTACGTGGAGTTGCGGGAAGTGGAAAATCCATTGTCCTTTGCAACTGGCTTGCTAAAACAGTTAAGCGTATGACCGACACGAAAGATTTCCATGTATGGGCAGTTTATGCAAATAGATCTTTGCATAAACTGCTGCGGGAGTCAGTCGAATCGGCATGGAGTTCAATGTCTGATGGCGAATTATTTGATGAGGGTGACTTTCCGTGGGAATCAGTATCTCTCTTGCACATTAAAGATGTTCTCACTGAAATTCTCCCGATTGCATCATTAACCATGAATCGATTCGAGTTCGATTATGACCGAGCAGCGGAAGAGTTTCTGAATTGTCATGATCAATCCGAAATGCTCCCACGCTGTTCAGCCTTATTTATTGATGAGGCTCAAGATATGGGGCCTTCCACATTGAAGCTGTTGCTTTCGCTGGTCGAACAAACTGATTTGGAAGATCCCAACAGTCGTTCCGCCCACATCTTTTACGATAATGCCCAGAATATTTATGGTCGTAAAACACCAAAATGGACAGAGTTCGGTCTGGATATGCGTGGTCGTTCCACAATCATGCGTGAGAGTTTCCGCTCAACGACGCCAGTAACAGAACTTGCTATAAACATTCTCAATCAACTCACGCCAAAGGACAAAAGACAGGACCAGCAGGAGTTGATCGAGATGGGATTGGTTGAACGAACTCAAAATGGACCTGAAGAATGGTTGAAAATCAGATACAACCAGATCAGTGGACCTAATCCAATCTTTCATTCGTTCGATGATAGACAGACTGAATTGGACGCCATTTTCAGACATTTAAAACACTTAATCACAGAAGAGAAAATCTCACCATGTGATATCTGCCTGATTTATAATTCAAATTCTGCCGTCCAGCTTCTTGAATCTAAATTAGGACCACTATTGTCTAAGATCAATGTGGAATTATCAGTTCAGACAAACCGAGCTTTTGAAAGGCGACCTAATACGCTGATCGTGACAACTTCACATTCATATAAGGGGTATGAATCGGAAGTTGTCTTGATTCCGTGTGTGGATCAGTATGTGACTGGAGATGGGCAAATCCTTGCCAACAATTTGTATGTGGCAATGACACGTGCCAGATCACTTTTAGCAATCTATGGAGTGAATGGAAACTATGATCCATCACAAATATTGATGAAAGCGATTGGGAGATGCGTTGAGGTTCAATCAGGTTAAGAATACTTCTTGGTTAGAGAAATTTATTATAAAATCATCTCGAAACATTTCCCCAATGGATCTGTTTAGTTTCCGAATCGGGTAGTGTGGCTAAAAAGTAATATCAATTCAAAGATTGTTTTACATGTGAGGTTGTGACTCTGTTTATTCATTGTGATCATCCAGAGCTTTGATGTACCGTACCGCTGATCTCTGGACAGCCGCTTTTCCATCTGTGGTAACAATCTTTCCCCAGAAGGCTCCATAGATGCGAGAGAAACTGAACGGTTCGACGGTGTCAGCAATTCGCCGAACTACTGATGCTGGCAAAGGGATGAAGTTGGGATAGGAGTACATGAAACTCACCCAGCGTCGATCCTGAACAACTTGCAAAATATCGCCGGTGAGAAGCACTCCCTCTCTAGTTGCACCCTCGGACCAGTGCAGGACCGTACCGCCGTCAAAGTGTCCACCGCACCGAATCAATGTCAGGTCATCACTGATCTCCTTCGTTTCACCATCCCAAAACTGAACGGCTGGATCGGACCGCATCACCCACTCCCGGTCGTCCTCGTGCAGATAGATCGGGCAATCAAATGCTCGGCTCCATTCCACCATGCTCGTGTAGTAGTGCGGATGTGAAATGGCAATGGCTGAGATACCACCGATGCCTTTCACCATTTGAATGAGGCCATCATCGATGAGCGGGATGCAGTCCCAGAGGATGTTTCCTTCGGGACGAACAATGAGCAATGCCCGCTGACCAATTGCAAAGGCTGGTTCCATCCCGATCCCATAGAGACCAAATTCTTTGAGCCTGATGACGTTTCGATGCGACTCTCGAAGATCTGGGAGAGTCGTCCATTGCTGTCCTTGCCAGCCAACGTACTGCCGCTCATCAGTACAAATCTTACATTCGGGAGGTGGCTGATCCATCTCATTGAACTGCGTCCCGCAGGTTGTGCAGATGAAGTTGGACATTTTGTTCATTTTTCATTGGTTTATCTACGAATTGGTATTTCGCATAAGATATGCGGCTTCCTACTTGGGCTTTTCTCTCTCGAATGTTGCAAGAAATATTTCATTACCGGGCGTAGAAGTGAACTCAGTAGGACGATCTTTTCCCGCTGAGGCAAAACACAACTTTCGAGTTTTCTCTCCAAGTATGTATATTCCGTTGAACCGCTTACCCTCGCCATGACCTTTACTTGGTATGAAAACGATGGTTTTGGGTTTCTGTGTTGGATCAATGGTGCTCGTTCCCTTGATGACTTCATTGCCCTTTGAGCGAAGACTCCATGTGCCATCAGTACTATTAACCACCGTAAAGTTCTTGATGTACTCTTCGTTAATCTTAGTGCCATTGATTTCGTAGGAGACGAGCCTCCATGTCCCTTCCAGCATCTTGCGATCATTCTTGATTGCTTCATCCTTGGCATCGTCTGCTGTAGCATTCGAACCAAACAACGTGAGCATTGCTAAAGCTCCGACTAACATGAATCCGAAATGAGAACGTGACACAATATCTCCCCTTAAAGATGACCAGATTGGTAGTCGCCGCATTTATGACGAAAGTTGATTTTAGCCGACCAGAAAGTTACGTACAACTATTTTAATTATGAGAGGGGCTAAAGTCCGAACTGCTCTCGAATTATCGTTACTAATCTGGCAACCCACGACACTCCTTCTATGAGTTCCGTTTCAGACCGGATTCTGTACTTGAGCGAGTCGGGAGGTTGATATTGTAATCGATGTGGATGTCAGCAATCACCCTTGTCGTCGTATTTGCCCAACCCACTGAGCCAGTTCCTTCAGGTCGTCCACATCCATCCCAGCAACAAGTTCTTGTCGGTGGCTGTCGTGAACGGCAAGAATGTGATCTTCATGGAAGATGATCTCGTCACCTTGCTTCAGTCCGTGCAGTCGGGTTTCGATCAATGGATTATCCACAGCACCACGGAACAAGCTTCCCGACCTTTCTTCCACTCGAACCCAAAAATCCTCACCCCACCCACGAGATGGGACATTCTGTATTGGTAGCGGTATCAATGATGCAGGATGGTCGTGCTTTAAAATCGGCTTCGACATTTCACCATTACATGATGGGCAGGAACATTTCTCAAGAGAGTCCTCGTGAACGGAGAACCTTGAAGAGTCGATCCTGAGTTCAACAAACTGGCTGGGGTTTACATGTCGCTTGATAACATCGGGCGGGATATGGAAATTCTCTGGATTCTCGGCGTGCATTGCGACTCCATTCACCAACTCGTAATCGTTGGAGAAGTGCTGGGAGTCAAGTTGTTGTTGAAGAGTTGTCATTCAGTATTCTTAACTTTGATCCTCTCCGTCTGACGATTGTATCTCTTTCAACTGAGTCTCGATGTCGGTAAGCCGCCCTGAAATCTGCTGAAGGTACGCAATAATCATTGCGTGTGTGAATTGTGCGTCGATTCCCACTGGCGATTCAGGGAGACTTATATGTTTGATGATGTCGGCGTAATCATCCTTGGTTTTCGATATTGGGTCTGTTTTCATTCTGTAACTCCTTTGTTGATTTAGGCACGACTCATTTTTTATTTAATCTTATCGGCGATCATTGCCTCAACTTGTTTTTCTGTCTTACGCAGGACTGCCCATTTGCCTTTTGTATTGTTCAGAAGCGACATACCACTCCCACTTAACCAGATTTCCTCGATGATAGCTGGTCGAAACGGAATACCAATGTATTCCACCAGATTGTCGCTCGTAGGATCAATCACGGCATCCTTACCTTCAGTGACACACCACGCATGATGAATAAGTAAAGGGGTGTCTGCAAGAACAGCAAAACCTTCGACATAGATTAGACCTCTGTGCATCGACAGCATCGCCGCATTGAAGAAACACTGTTTCTTCTCGCCAAGTTCTATACCCTTCGGAAGTGGTTGTCTTCGGTATGATCTCCCGTACTTCAGCGCAATTTCTTCGGGGCATGAGAACGGATTATCGCTCGTGGGTTGCCTAATTTTCTGAACTTGGACCCTTTGTTCCAGCAAATGTCGTAATTCACTTTTATCGACCGAGCCGTTTTTTGTTTTCTTCTTCATCAGTGGTGTTTCCTATTTGGCAGCCCTCGCCGCATCACTTTCGTTGTTTTTTCTGCATCGAACTCTTCTGGATCGAAGTCGCCAGCCCACTCCACGAAATCATCATGTTGCTCGTGCTTCGGATCAGCTAGGGCTTCGAGGAACTCAAGATAACCCCAGATACCGCCAACGTCTTCTGGTGGGCAGTTCATCTCACCTTCGACGCATAGTGGATACCTACCGCCTTTCTCCGCACGGAGACATCCTTCGAATAGAACCTCATGTCCCCAGCCGTCACCAAAGTCGTACTTATACAGGAAGTCGAATCGCTTGCCATCCTTCGGAATGATATCACTGATCTTGGTGATGGTGGAATCCACACACTCAAAATCCTCGAACCCATCGTCCAGTAGTTCGGGATTTCCATAGCGTTCCCCATTGATCTCGAACTGATGAAGATGAGAGTTGGTCCAGCCCATCGCTGTCTGGATTCGTTCATGGAACTTGTCCAACGTGGAGTCCTTGATCTGAATTCGTCGCCAGATTTGCGGCTGAGATTCGAGTAGTGTGATCTTGAATTGGTACAGTCGCTCTGGAGCCGGAATTGAGACTATGCCATCGGAGTTGTCGAGGGCTTTGGTGACGGCATCCACAATATGCCGCAGAGAGTTTCGCTTCATGCCGTTATCGGCGTGGGAGCGTGCGACCTCGGCATTCTGTCGGATCGATTCAAGTTCTTTTGTTGTGAAAGAGATCGTGCGAGAATTATTTTCGCTGAGCTTCAAACGGTCGGCGAATTTGGGCAGGAGGTCGGCTACGACTTTGCGTTGGGCTTGGGTGAGGGAAATCATCGTTTCGCCCTTTTTCGTCCATCGTTTTTCTTTATCCATTTCTCAACTGCCTCGTCGTGCGTCACTCCCATCAAACAGATTGACGTTTTTGTCCACAATGCCCCAACGTCGTTACGCCTTCGTTTCATCGATTTCAAGAATGCTGGTTTAGCATTCGTCGCCAAGTGTCTCTGTTTCGTCCACGCCCTCGTCGGACGTTCCGCCATGCCATTCAATTGACTGGAGTTTTTGTGTCACTGAGTCGTTGAAAAATTGAAAGTCTGGGGCTGAATCGAGGAACAATCTAAGGCACTGACCATCTTTGACCGGCTTTACCACTTCGGGATCGCTTAGGCCCTTCTTCCAGAAGTCCATGTCACCTTCAAATCGACCTTGCTGCCAGACGTAAGCGTTCTTCGTCCGTGCAGCCATAAACCATCGGCGTTTACCACCGAGTCGATATCTCAGGATGCGTTTTCGAAGATATGATTCTCGATCTGCCGTCAATTCTTGCTCGAAGTACGACGTGACGGCTGGATTGCTGACACCGGCCAAAGCTGCTTTACAATCAGGCCATTTGACCTTGCTGGTACTGCCATGCTTTCGGCCTCGTGACACTGATTCTTTCGCCAACTCAGGAGCAGGATAGACATTGGAGCAGACGAGATACTCTGAATCGGTTACTGAATCCTTTGCAACGGCGATCCGACAGCAGGTGATGTCCACGCCGTATTGCTCACTGAGCCATTCTGCGGCGATTAACAGTGCATAGTCATAACCCTCGGCAATGAGAATGATCCGCTGCTGTCGATTGATGTCGTCACGATCAACTTCCAGAAAATCCGTCAACGCATCCTGTTGTACGTCGTCCAGCAATTTGAGGAAATCATCAGGCTCCCATTGGGAGATCATTCCGGCATAGGAAATTGCCTGAAGCATGTGAAGTTTGTGATTGCCACGTTTCAGTTCAACAACGACACAACCACCCTCTTTATCGACAGCAAGTAGATCGATGCGATCCTGCACGTTCTGCGATGGTTCTATCTCTTTTCCGATCAGGAATAGTTCCAGTCCGAGTTCCTTAAAGAAGGCATCTGGACTATTCGAGATGAACTCTTGTAAGTCGTACCGCTCCGTGATCGACACATCTGCCAGCGTGGGTGTGTCGAGCAATGAGAAGCTTTGGTTTTTTCTGTCGATCTTGAGCATAGTTTGTCTTCTCTAAGTTATGTCATCCCTAACGCCTTCATTGCCGCAGTCATTGGGTCAGAAAAGAACACTGGGTCCACTCTTTCCACGATGTCGCCTGACACTTCGAGGAAGTTGCGTTTGTTCTCCAGCGGAACCAATGCTCGGCGTGCCCCGTTATCCATTGCGACTTGCAGTGGTTCAGCCAGCGTGCGGAGCGATTTGATATTTCCCTGAATACTCAAGTCGCCGAGGATCACCAAACCGGCCAGAACCGATTGTCGCTTAATCGCCGAATAGACGGCGACCACTAAGGCGATACCAGCTTCACAGGGAACGTGGTTGCTGAGTAGGTCGATGGCCTCGACGTGAAAGTCGGTCGTATCGAACTGCTGACCAATTCCCATTTTTACCTTCTGGCCTTGAAGGTAAGCGAAGGCTCGCTGGAGCGATTCCTTCATGGCACCTTCCACACCGCCAGCGATTTTGAGTTTGCCTGTTCCCGGTGATGTGCCCACCTCCAGCCGGTAAAGCCCCACTTTACCTTGGTCATCGACGGAGGCGGTATAGAGAGAGCCGGGAGCCAGTGGGTCCGCCGCAATCATGTCTCGACCGCCTTGTTCGGGAACACCAACAAACCGTTCCTCACGAGACTCGCTGTCAATGAAAGAGAAAGAAGTCTGATGGTACTCGAATGACCCCATTTTCTTGAGTTGTTCCTTTACCCGGCGACGGCCTTCCAATGACAGTTCTAGAAGTTCTCCCAACTCATCCTTCGTCACTTCGCCGTGTGGATAGATCAGCTTGACCAGCCCTGACACCGATTTCCGAACGGCTTTCACATCACGAGCATTCAGATGAGAACCAAGTGCGAAATGCCGGTCGATTATTTCTGTGAAATTGTGCCTTCGAAGTTCTCTCAATGCCTCCGCCAAATAATCCACGACGAAGCCATAGTGGTCGGTAAAGAACTCAACTCGCATCTTTGGGATTTCCCAACCGGGGATGTAGAAGTGGATGCGGTCGAGAAAAGCCATGTCTTCTCGAATCACGTCAGGCATAGGCATGAATAGATGAGACGACCGAACCATAACCTCCACAGGTTGGTTGGTGTTGCCGAACATCGAAATCGATGCCATGCCGGAAAGCGAATCTTTGCCACGGGCAAACGTACCCGATTCGCAGTAGGTCTTGAGTGTAGTCACGACTTCCTTCGGCATCTTTTGAAGGTCAGCTACTTCATCGAACGCTACAGCATCCCACATTCCTACCAATCCCATCTTGCCGCTGGCCATGTTATAGAACAGGTTGGCCACCGTTGTCGGGCCTGTGAGGAGAATCGTGTATGGTGAAAGCTCCTGATAACCGTAGCTCTTGCCGGTTCCACGGGGGCCAAGTTCGACAAGGTTATAGTTTTGTTCACAAAGGCCCAACAGACGTACTAGAAAAAGCAGCTTCACTCGTCGTTCAAAAAACGACGGCTCCATACCGATGGTACGGAGCAACAGGTCGATCCATTCATCCGTGGTGAACTGGCTGCGGCACTCCCGGTATTCTTCGAGGTCAAAGGTGGCAAGTTGAATCGGTTTGATACTGTCGATCCAGAATGGACTACGTTTGCCTTTCTGCTCTTCATCGTACTGGTGACGCAAATCAATTTGTGCCCAAATACCTCCCATCAGTAGTCGGTCGTAATCCCGCATGAAATGTTCAGGGATGTGAACGAACTTATGGCCAAAGTTCTTGAGTTCAGCCCAGTATTTGTCGTCATCGGAGACGTAACGGACTTGCACCTTATCGATCAGAGTATGCTTTCCTTTGTCTTTCACAATCGATTGGGCTTTGTTGGACTCATCGGGGCGGACAAAGTTCGAGGATAATGTGTTATTGACCACCTTCAGCCCGGCGTCGATGGCAACGGGATCATCGGTTGCGCAATACTTGCCCAGCAGGTATTCAAGGACGAAAACCGGGACGTTGGCCCCCACTTTCACCTTACGGACTAAATCTTTGCGAACGACTTTGCCCGCAAACACGGATGCCGCTTTTCGGTCTAATTCTGGCATGACTTATCCTCACATCGAAATGGCGACATCTACAGTCAGGGGAGCCGCCAGTTCTACACCCGTGGTGGCGTCTAGCAGGTAGACTCCCACTGTCTTCTGAGAAATTTCTTCCGACAACATCACGGTGACGGTATTTGGTTCAATTCGTTTGTTGTCCTCTTCAGAAATCTTTAAATTCACTTCCCCGGTCGCATCCTCGAATCCATATGAGGCACTCACCGGCAGCGACACACACTTCTTGCTGGCCCTCAATTCGATCCGTATTTTTGGTGGTTCAAATCCGAACAGGCTCGACTCGCTTTGACTTCCGGCAATCTGCACCGAGAAAAACCTTGTGGTCAGTTTAGCCGTACCGGGAGTTAACGTCCATTGGATGCCGGTAGTTTGGACTGATGGCTTTGCCGTCGAATGCAACACAACCATCGGCACAATCAATTCTTGTGGGGATAAACCGCCGTGAAAATAAGCTCGTCCGCCTCCCTTGGATTTGAAGACAGCGAAGGTCCACGGGGTTGCTATGTCAAACTCGCTCTCAATACCCAGCGAGGTCAGTGATGTCCGTAGATAAGATGGTTCCGAAGTTCCGCCGGACCCTACCCACACCCGGCGATGCAGGTCTTCTGCTTTACCACCGGGGGCTTCGATCTTCATGTCCTCCCCGATCTCATCGGCAAACAGGTGCCCATGATCCGCTACTAGCACGATGGTCTTAATACCTTGGTCAGCCAGAATTCGAACTCCCCGTCGCAAATGGCTCAGTACACCGTCGATTTGCAGCCGGGCCTGTGACATGTTGTCTGCCTCGCCTAGTTCATCAATTTCTTGTGAGGTGATCAGAATCAAGTCGGCATTCTGAATGCCGTCCCTGACTTTCTTGGCGGGCTTAGGTAGAAGGTCGTCCAGCTTGGTATCGAAGACCTTTACTCCCGCATGTTCTTTCAGAAATGCCACTCGGTCCTTTCGATTCTTGATGACCTTACCGTCGATCTCCAGTGCGAGCTTCCCTCCCCCTACGCTGACCACCTTGGCCGACTCGTGAGCCTTGGGGAGTAGAGCCGCCATGCCGATCTCAGTGATTGTGGGCATGGTGCCAATGGCTGGCTGAACCTCCAGCTTGAAATCGTCGGAGAGCAACCGGCATAGCCCACGAGCCATCTCAAACCGCAAAGCGTCCACCCAGACGTAAGCAACTTTGCCTTCGCCCAGAAGTGGCTTCACCTGCTTCTCGAAGATATCCCGCTGCCTCAGCAATCCTTTGATGGGATGCTTGGCCTTCGAGAACTGCGTGATGAAGTGTTTGGCTAACTCGGAACCGACTTCGGTGTATCGCTGCTCTGCTTTGGTGATGAGCTTTTCCAGCCCGTGATGATCGTTGCTTGCGGCAAACTCAAAGTTGTACTTGCGGCTCTCCATGTGCCGGTGGTGCGTGTCGAGCAAGCACCATGGCTCATCATCGTCGGCATACGCTCTGACGAGGGCCGGAACTGTCGTGGGAGCATTCTTCAGTGCCTTGCCCACACGGTCGGCTTCGACCAAGACCTCGGCGGAGGAAGAGATCAGCGCCCATCGAGCCTGAATTGCCGGAACCACATCGGCCCAGAATCTTGAGAGGCGATACTCGGCCAACTCCAGCAGGTCCGAAGTCGCCGACTTGAGCAATTCGCTTTCCACATGTATAAGCAAAGCCCGTTCAATGCACGGGAAGGTTTCGTTCTCTGTGAGTGGTTCCACGGGAAATTCAAGCTGATCGAGGCCAAGTTCTTGTTCGACCTTGTTGGCCACGGTGACGTAGCTGTCTCGCACTTCCCGGTCGTTTCGCCATGTGCGAGCCAATCGGATGCAGGCATCAATGCCGCCATTGCTATTGGCCACTGGAACCGACGAGAGTGACACTGGTACTTGCTTATTGAGGACGGTCAATAAATCGGTCAGCAGTACATGCCGACTCAATTGTAATCGCCAGTTCGAGAGGGCATCCGCAGCGGGGAGTTCAATGTCGAAGCTGATTTGCAACAGATGACGAAGTTCCTTCTGGGCGTCCTTTTTGCCGACCTCTTCATCGTGCTGGTCGCTGTGTAAGAAGGCCAAGGCAACTTCCTGTGGATTGGCCGAGTCGAAGATGAGTTTTAACACGCCGGTTGAAATATCAATTCCCTGTTCGGCCAACGAATTCAGATCGGCCAATGACAACTTGCCCGACTCCACTTGTCGTTCGATTTCACCAACTTGATCCTCGCCCAAAATCGGCTTGAGAGCATTACGAGCTAAGACGGAAAGGCGAGTGTTGCAGGCAGGTGGTTGTTGCCGGGGTTGCATGACTATCCCCGCACAATCGAGTTCAATCAGAGCGCTATAGGTCTTCTCACGCTCGACAGGGACGTACACGACCAACCGGGGCGGTTGTCCGTCGTTGAGCAGATGGTCGATCTCTTTGCGCAACTGAAGAAAGCTGCCTTCGTAATGGGCGACGGTGGTGTTTGGCAGGGTGAGTTCCGCTACCGCTGCGTCATAGGCTTTCTCCGGGTCGTACCAGACGACCAGCCCCTTGTCATCAACCTGTTTGGCGATGAGTTGTACGAGATGTTCAGTGACAACAGCCATTTCTTTGACAATACTCCTTAGTTACTTCGAAGAGACATCAGGGCCACAATTAGGGCCTGCCTGCCGCCTCTGATCCAAATTTTCGTCTTGATCCGGCAAGTGCCAACTCGAAGAGATGCAGCACCAGAGAGCTGAAAAGACACTCTCAGCGGACTTGATTTCGTCATCGATATCACTTGATTTCACAGGCGTCTCCAGAATGATCGGAGTTGCCTCGCTTAGCCAATGAGCCACTCGCTGGAAGGCCCGAATGCTCTCAAAATTCAATCTTTCATGTCGGCTTTGCGAGTTGACATAACTCATGTGAACCTGTCGCAGTCGATCATGAAACAGTTCAAGAAACGTCTCCGCTTCCTGCATCGTGGGATCGACCTGCCGTGCGTGACCGATATCAAAACAAAATGTTGCATCGGGAAGCTTCTCGAAAACCGTCCGTAACTGAGCAGCTGTCCGTCCAATCTCCTTGCGCTTGTCCATGTTCTCGATGCAGACCGCTGGCCCAAGCGACCGCCAAAGCGAGAAGTCCTCGATTACATCAGGATGAACGATGATCGCCCAACCTCGGTCAGCAACCTTTCGAAGCTTCTCGACAAATTCGGATTCAGAGAAGCGAGTTCGTTTGCTTGGTGCGTGGAACGAGACGTATTCGAACGGCAGTAGGTCATTCTCCAATCGATCCAGTGACTCCAATAATGGATCGAGTTCATCTTCCCGCAGTGCCGATAGTTCCACTGCATTGGCACGTTGATGTGTCGCTACCCGCAGGCCTCGTCGCACGTCGTCCAAGGCAATACTGCCTGTTGAAAATCCAATTTTCATCTTAGAACACTCCGTATTCACAAGTAAACTCCCGCAAGGGAGTGTCGATCTCAAAACACATACTTCTCAGTGTCGCTTGCAGCCGGTGGCTGATCTCCCGACATTTCAGGAAAATGGCATCGGTGTAGACGTCCTCTTCGCTCAGTATACCAAGATGGTCCCGAACCGTCTTATCGTTGATCTGGCCAAGAAACTCTTCGTAAATACACAAGAAGGCCCTACAAGGCTCATCCAGTCCCAATTCTCGTAACGTCCACACGAGAATGTTGAGCGGCGTCGAGTGAACGAAGTTTAACAGGTGTTTTTGAAGCTTCATTTGGTAGTCACCGGAATTCGCTCCATCGCTTAGAAGCGACTCGTTTTTGTAGCAGCTGAATACCATCAATAAACCAGCGACGAAGAGCAGCTTCCTTGAAGTCCGCAGTTTGATGTTTCGAATCGCCCATTTCTTTCCTCCTTGATCCCAGTCCTTATAAGCAAAGTCTACGCACATCGTCCGCCAGTATCGAACAACGTCGTTCATTAGAAATCGGGGAATGCGAGACTCATCATCGGGTTGGCTATGGAAGTTTGAATCACTCATCAGATATCTATTGAGAATCTGACGAACAATGCGAGCGTAGGAACCTCCCAGTTCGTCATCAGAATCACGCAACGACGTTGCTTCCAGCAACAGAAGAACTCGCTGTGTGGTATTTCGGTTCGTGTCGGCCTGACCTCCGATGTGATGCACAATTTCATGACTAAACGCCATGTTTCCGAAGATGCCTTCCGCACCCGGTCCTTTCAGTGATACATCTTTGTAATTCATCTCTGCCAGAGTCATTTCGATTTCTCTGGCGGCGACTCGATGTTGCGTATCAGCTTGACCGTCAACCAGCATGGTCCAGTCCACGTCGCTGCCACTGGTCCACTCACGGCGAGCCAATGAACCGAAGACAACCACATCCACATCGTCCGATGTAAACTGTCGCAACGTTTTAAGAAGCAAATCCTGCACCGCAAAAGCATCCGCTTGTGCAGCCACCATCGTGGGCCATTCTTTGCCACTGTCGGCACTGAACTGCGCCACATAGTCGAAAGCGGGGTCAATTGAGCCATTGGGCATTACTTCACCAATCCTTTCTGATGTAGTTGCTTGCCGATGGATGACCACTCGTATTTGCCTGCGAGTAGCTCGTTCCAGTATTTCTTGGCAACCTTCCAAGGGACCAGTTCGTGGAGCGGGGCGATGTTCAGGACGACTCCATCGTTGAGGTCCGGTTCGAGATGCAGGTTTGCTGCCCGGCGCAGCTTGTCCTCGAAGTCCCGCAGTTCAGAGAGGAAGTCTTCTTGTTTTTCTGCTTCCTTGGCAATTCGCTTGGCTTCCTTACCAGAGTCGCCAGCGACGGCACTCTGGCTGCGAAGTGCTTCGAGACGGCTGGTTTCCAATCGAATCTTTGGTTCGACGTAATTTACCAACGCTTTGAAGAGCAGGTCTTTGTCCAACTGGTGGTAATACAACCAGATGGCGTAGTTCTTCTTCAAGGATTGGAGCAACCAGTAGATCGGGGCGCTTCTGCGGCTCTGCGAGTACCTAGTCACATGATCGTCCCAGAAACCGTTTTTTCCGGGTTTGCGAAGGTAGTCTCGAATCTTCTTAACGCCGAGGATGTCGCACGCCTCTGTTTCGACGGCATCTCCTCGGCCCTCAGAAATGACATCACATACATCTCGAATACGCCTCACGATGTCATCAGCGTGGTCCGGGTCGTCAACTAGGATGGCAAGCGTTTGAGAATCTTGAGGAAGTCCACCGGCTTGACTTTGCAAACTGCCGGGTGTGTCCTGAATGGCTTGTGGAGGATACGACGGAAGAACACTGTAAGGACTCTTTGATGCAAGCTCGTTTGCGAGTTCGGAATAAGACTTTAGCCCCCATCGTCCGAAAACAATGCCGACCGAGTGCGAAAGAAGCATCCCTGCAATAGTCGAGTCGCTCAGACTAGGAGTGCCTTCGTCGTCACGTTGCCCATCCGACGAGTCATCGTCGTCATCGAACACGTTGATTTCCCGCAGCCGACGAACATCTTGTTGAGTCATTCCGTATGCTGCATTCACTGTGCGATCCCAGTCGGCGTCAATGGCAGTAACTCGTTGCTGCAATGTAAGAAATTGGCCTCGCACGTTCCGAATCAAAGCAGTAAGGCTTGTGCAATTGGGCAGGCCGCAGTAAACGGCACTGGTCTCGTTAATGGCGTCCAGCGATCGAAGATTCTGAATCAGATCATTGGTGGCTGCTTCAAGGCGAGGGAGGTCATCGCATTCGATGCCTTTCCACGGTAGAGTCTTAATGATGCCGCTCATAAACTTCCCAGCGTTTGACTGTAGCTCGATGAGGCTGGTGATTAGCTTCGAGTTTACCCACCCTAAAATGGCTATGTTGCTCACCTTCGATTCTGAGAAGATGACTGGCCCTTGACTTGTGAAGAGGCAGCCAGAAGGCAGAACTCGTGCGCTAAAGCCACGCCCGCTGCGTAGCGAGTATGTCGCCCCCGGTCGCCGCCAATAGTCCGAAGCTTGACGTGCTTGGGCATCAGTTCCGTTCACACGAATGTTCGCTTCACGCATCTCTTTTCCGTCGCTATCCCATCCGACGACGAGATGAATGTTACCGTAATACCTCTGATAGCCACCGCCTTTAGCGAGATGCTCCCACCTGTTGTTTGGCCCAATCATGTCGGGAGCGACTTCCCAGCGGAGCCGGATGAACCGAAAATCATCCCACGTAGTCATCCCTTGTCGAGCCGTTCCTACGGTTGGCTCAAACTTGCTTGGTAACACAAGCAAGTCGGCGACCTTAGAAGGGAGAGAGTAAAGAATCTTGTAATTGGGAAAACGCTTAAACACGCTCGGAAGTAGGCGGAATGCAACCGATTCCCCACCGTTGTCGATCCTGATCGCTTTGGATAACTGTTCTTCACGTCCGGCTTGACGACGGACATCGAAAGCTACAAGTGGATGGCGAGGTAATGGATCGGCAACAAAGGTGTAAGCAGCAGACTCTACAAGGGCCGCATCCATGACCGCTGCACCAAGATCTGCAATAGTCACAATCCTGTCAATAAGAATATCGTGCCTCCAATTTCGAAGGCGGGTGGCGACCATGAAAGAGCGAGATGTAATTGCTCCTCCAATGCCAGTACATAAATGGAGAGATCGTTCAACAAATGTTGCAAGTAATTCCGTGTAGCTGAGTGGAAATGCCTTCTTTAAGTATGCAAAAGCCCTTTCTGGTGCGAGACCGAACGGTGGATTCATAAGCACCACGTCATAGCGATTTTGGCACAAATCCACAAAGGCAAAGCCCCGTACAGCGTCCTCCGTGAATAGCCTGCGTTGCAGACGCTGGCCATTCTGCGCTTTTTCGGCGTAGGACCGCAGAGCTTCAATAACTTTTTCTTCTGCTTGCTCGAAGAATTGAGAGTCAGTGATTTCCTTTACCGAGAAGACTTTGACTACCGGCTCGCTTGGTTTGTCGAACAGAGTCCGCTGAATCGAGATGCCACCGATTTCGTACTGCCGCTTGGCTTCACGGATCGCATCTCGAATTTCTTCTTCGATCTTGAGCAGCGATCCAGCCTCACCTGCCAGTTTCATTTTATCGAAGACGACTTCCACGACTTGGCCGAGGACTTTCGGTTCAAGCTGTCCGACAAACTCTTTGAGCATTTGCTCTTCACCCGGCATCGGTTCCGCACAGACGAAGTTGGAGCGGGTGATCGTCGGGCGGTCCTTCTTCAGCCCCATATCCTGATATGCTCGCTGGCAACGCAGCCAAAGGGCCAACGCTGCAATCTGGCTGGCCCGCAGGTCAATGTCGATGCCGTGCAGGTTGTGGGCGAGAATCAACCGAGGAACATCACGTTCCAAGTCTTCCAACTTCGGGTAATCCTTCTGAAGCGCCGGGCCGAGGTCGGGGTCGGCGTAGGCTTCCTCGTAAATCGTCAGCAATAGGTCGAAGCAGTACAGCAGGAAGTGACCGCTGCCACAGGCTGGGTCGAGAATCTTCAATTCCCGTGGGTCCTTCTTTTGGCGGTGAAGAATGGGGACTGGGAGCTTGAGCAGTTCTTCCTGCGAAAGATCGTCTTGCCCCTCAGCGGCATCCTTGGGCGGTTGTTCGTCTTCCTTGAGGAAATTGTCGGTGGGGCGACGAACCATGTACCGGCATTGATCCTTGAGCCTCGTCTCGCCTTTACGCATCTCGTACCAGATGCGCCCCAACGTGTTGTCAGTCAGGAACTCGACCACATAGCGGGGTGTGAAAAACTGATTTCGGAAGGCCAGTTCGTAAGAATTGCGGGGTGCTTGGCTTTCCTTGCGTGCTTTATCTCGCAATTCCTTGGGCGTGAAATACTGGTAGACCCAGCCGATGGTTTCGTCCTGCGACCAGATTAGCGGCCATTGTTCTCGTAACTCAGTTTCCTCGGCCTTGATTCCGCCGCCATTGAGCAGGTCGAGAACTTCATCCAACGTCTTCTGTCGAGGGTACAGGCGATTGGCCGGATCGTTGGGATTGAAAAGCACGCCGATTTCGTCGGAGAGTGCCCCACCCAGCCAGTCCAAGAAATGACGGTAGGCAACATCCTGATGTCCGGTGTTGTAGAGCCGTTCATCTTCCTCATGGTCGGCTAGATAGAACTTCACGCCATTGGAGTTCACACCCCGACTCACTGCTTCACGAAACTTCTGCCCTCCTACATAGACATCACGGGCTTCCATCATCTTGTAGGCACAGAGTCGATTGAGGTGCGTGAAGGCAATTTCCCGCACCAACTGATCGAGAGCCTCCTTCGGCTTGAACCCACGGGCCTTGATGTGGGCGAAGTGATCGAGAATATCTTTGCGTGCCGCCCGATCCTCGTCAGTCGTCAAGTTATTCATCTCGGCGTTTGAATCGGCAATGACCTTTTCATCTTTGGTAAAGATGGTGTACTTCCCCTCAAGCTCCTGTGAAATGGAGTCTTCCAGTAGCTTGCGGCACTGCGTCACGACATTGCGGAGCTTGTTGCGAATCTCTTGGTCCATATCACTCCGCTCCCTGTGGTTGCGCCGCTCGTAGTTGTTTCATTTGATTTTGAATCAGGTCGTCTAAACAAGTCACGACATGCCGAATCGTATCGACTGCTTGCATCGCAAAAGCTGGGGCAATTTGTTGTTGTTCGCCACTTAGGTCTGTCTTGTTCCGGTCAGCTCGATGCACGATGTCGTTGCGACGACTGACAGTATCCTCAACCAATTTGCCGAGTTCTGTCGGCTTGCGACTGAGCCTAGCTCCAATCTCGCCCCAAGGTTGTTCGACTCCGAACATCACGCCTACAACGTGGACCCCTCGTCGGCCACTGAGGTTTGTTTCCAAGTAGAGTCGAACCTTGTTTGCGACAAACAGCGTGTCAGGATCAGCAAGAAGCCGAAGGGCATCCGGCAAGTCAAATCTGATTGCAGAGAGATGACCGACTAGTTCCTTATCTTTAATGTTGATGAATGATCGTCCCTTGATCGTGATTAGTTCCTCAAAGTGCGCATTCATTACTGCCGGGAGATATGTCTCCAAACCAGTGCAGGCGATCACAACGGCTTGTCGAAGTAAATTGCAAAGGGCGCTCTTACGAATGAGTCTTGGGGCGACTTCAGCCCGTTCCCGAATCATCCCTAGAAAGACTTCGTTGTATATGACCATCACCCCTTCATCGTGATCGGCCTTCACCAAATCTCGTAGTGTGCGAAGTACACCTTCTTCGGTGTTGGGCGCATCATGCTCCAAAAGCCGATAGACCTTTAGCAGCAGGTCCGCTGGCCGGATGTTGTCTTCAAAAATTTGTCGAGGACTGAGCATGGTTCATTCCAAAATGATGATGGCACCTTCGTCGATGCACTTCTGAAGTGAATCCCGAATGAGGTCGAGGGCTTTGTCGAGTTCCGCCTGCGTCTCAATGGGCCGATTAAAGAACCCCGAAACACGAACCTTTCGGATCGGGGCTTTCTTGTCGTTGCCAATCGAAAGTTCCTGCAACTTGACCAACACAGACGACTTCAACCCATCGACGGCAGCGAGATCCGACTCCATTTCGGTCAGACTGGCCTTACCGAGCGACTTTCCTTCCTGCACCGCCTCTTTGTCTTCCGTGGTGCCGACTCGCCCTTGAAGCGGAGTCAGCAATGACAATGCCATACCGGGGTTGTTGGCTTCCAGTGGTGTCCATTCCGTTCGGTTCTGGATTTCACCAATGGCTGATTCGTATGACTTCGCACGACGGTCAAAGAGATCGCAGTAAGCGGTCTTGTACGCACCCAGCACCGTCTTGGTGTGATCGGTAATGGTATCCCACGAGTCGATAAAGTCTTCGGACGCCAAGAAAGATTGCAATTCTTCAACCGTGGTGCTGAGTTCCGGCGAAGGGTTGTGGGCAGAAAGGCGGTGCCACACTTGTTCGGTTGCTTGGCGAGCCTGTCGCAATATCCCGATGGCTTCAGAGTCCAGTGACTCACGCAGGTTGCGAACCTTGTCTCTGGTCTCTCCAAAGTCCTCCCCGTTTTCGGTGAGAATACGAACGCAGTCATCCGATGCAGACGCCTGTATGCCCGTCAGCGTTTGCTGGTACTCGGACAACATGGACAGAACTGGGAGGCGGTGCGCTTCAGCCGTGGCCTTTAACTGGTAAAGTTTTTCCAGTTCATCCGCTGCTACCTTTTTGAACGCCGTGGCGATGGCTCCCTCTTCAACGTCAACTTCTTCACCGATCAGGTCTTCGAGTTGCTGTACTGCTTGCGTGAGCGTCTTGAGACCAACTGACTGCCGAGGCGAAAACAATGACGACCGGAAAGCCGGGTTATTGGTGAATGGTGTGCGTGAGGCCGGGTCTTGGTAATTGTGGAAGCGATTACCTTGATGAGTGACTTCGATTTCGCCCGCACGGAACAGCGTGGCAAGAATCAACCTCAGCATGTCACGTTCCCAGCCATAGGGAGTGCCGCCGAAGCGTTTCTCCAACGCCTTGCCCATGCGACTGTCTTTGTTGCCATAACTGTGTTCGCTCTTCAGGTAGTCCAGCACTTCCTTGGCGACATCGGCGTTGGTGTTGATGACGAGTTTTGCCCCGTCCTTAACCACCACCGCAAGTCCCTGTTCGCTTTCATAGAAGACCTTTGGGAGCGCCTTGAGGTCGGCAGCTTTGAGAATGTGATCGGCTTCATCGCCCTTGAGTGGGCGAGAACCCATTTGTAGCTTCGGGTACAAGTCTGGCACGACCTGACTGAAGAGCTTCTTGAGGATTTCACTCAACCCCTTGCCCAAGGCCGACGCATCCTTCTGAACGCCCCGGAACATCCCGGTACCACGTTCCATTGCCTCCGTCAGCTTGTCACGCAGACGAGTTTCGAAACCGTTCTTGGAGTTCTTTTCATCTTGAAGGCAGGACGCTTCATCCTGTGTAATCTTTTGCTGAGCGCTGAGTTGGTTGTACTTGTCCACCATCTTGCGTGAGGCGTGCAATTGGCCGACCAGTTCATCAATTTCGGGTGTCAGGCAAAACAGCCAATACAGATCAGACTGGTGTGAGTTCTGTTGGCTCTCGGTGCGAATTTCCTCAATCCGTTTGGTGAGTTCGTCGGCATCCTCGGACACGCACAGAGTTAGTGGCAATTCACCTTCATCACCAATACTCGTACCATCCATGCTGATGCCGATGCGGAACGAGCGATTTTGGTAGCGGTAAGTTTTGAACTCCGGTTCGTCGAAGATTTGCTGGAGGGCAGTGCGTGCCAGTTCATTGCGATCACGGGGCTTCGGTTCCAGATAACCCCTGCGTTCTGTCTCCCAGTTCTTCTCTTGGGCGGTCTGAAGCTTCCAGCCTTCCTCGGTGTTGCGAATGAACTGAGCGGTATTCAGTCGCTTCACCGCTGCTTGAACTTCGCTGAGCGGTGTGGCCTTGCCGACTTCATCAACCAATACAGCGGCGAGGTTGGCTTCGGTGCGGGGCAGGTCACGAATGAATTCCAGCAGGCAGATGGCCTTGGCGACCTTCAATGCCCAACCTTGGTCTTCAGGATCGCTGTTGAATCGTTCTGCAATCTGGTGGATGTCGGTGCGTTTTTCGTTCGATAAGTTGCCTTCGACCAACTCGAATACCTTGTCCAGCGTCACCAATGCTCCAATTGGCTTTTGGGCGAACGCTGTTCGATCCGACACCAACATCTCGTAAGCCTGCTTGATGATCGTTCGATTGCTGCCACCGTAATGCCGTGGCGCACCGGGTTGCAGTCGAATGCCGGACATGATCCCAATGCAGAGATCAATGTAATGCGGCGGATACGGATAGAAGCTCACAAAGTCTTCTTCATTGATGTCAGTGCGTCGGGTTGTGCGTTCCAACCGCAGAGCAGCGTTCAACTTCCCTTGATTGTCAGTGAAGAGTTTCTTCAGCGGCTTCTCGGCATCTCCTGTCTTGGCCAAAACACGCTTGGTGGCAACTTCTCGAATGTCAGATGGTGCAAGGTCAACACGGTAGTGAAATCGATCCTGCAATTTGGCCAAGTCAATTCGCTTGGAGTCGATGGCAGCCACGACTTCATCGAGCTTCTCTTGCGAGGTGACGACTATCCAGCAGGGAGCCGAAATCTTGCGAGCCTTGAGTAAGTTCTTGCTGACCTTGCCGAATTCTTCGATGGTGGCTCGCAGGTCTTCGATTTTGTCGCCGCTGCGAGCCACGTGCTGGCCCACTTCGTCGATGATGAAGACAAGTGCCTTGCCCGGACGCCTTCTACCCCACAGTTCAAAGGTTCGCTCGACAACCTTGCGAACCGTGATCGTTGCTTCTTGGTTCCGAAACGACTTGGCCCATGAGTCAGCCGAGGGATAAGTCGTCGGTTCCAGTTCATGGAGAATTGCACTTGCCCGGTTGATCTTGTGGCTTCCGGTGCGTGTCTGTCGCCATGCCTTTCCATCTTTTTCAGCAAGCTGAATGAACTGCTCCAACCGTCCTTCAGCTTCCAGAGTGATTTCCAACTCAGCGATGTCAAAGTCTTCTGCGTAGTCCAACTCTCGCAGCAGGACCGTGTACATCAACTCGGCAATACGCTGCGTAACCTTCCGAGTGTCCGCCTCTTTTGCCACTTCAAATAGAATGACCTCGGTGGGAGTCTTGGCATTGATGAGATCGAGCAAATCGCTGATGCGATCATCTTCCAATTGTTGCTTGAATAGATCGGCAAACTGGCTGCCGAGAACTGTTCGGTTTTGCAAAGCGTAGCCGAGGTTCTTGGCGAACGAGCTTTTGCCCGACCCGAAGAATCCCGATACCCACACCCCGACACTTTCGTGAGGATCAGCGGGAGCCTCAGCGATGGCTTTGAGAAGATGGTGGTACTGCTCACGGATACTATCAGTGCCGATGTATTCAGTTATTTCCGCATGGACGGATTGCTCGTCCGCCTGATCGACCTGAATGATCTCTTCGATCTTGCGGCTGAGGTCTCGTGTCAGCAGTTCGCCAATTGTCGTCATGTTGGATACCTTTGCCTCAGCCGTAAATTTTGACTCGGTAGTTGCCTAACGCATCCCGGTCTTTCAGGTCCATGAAACGCAATCCAGTCGTGCCTTCGATAGAGCCGGGATAAAGCAAAATCGTGGGCAACTTGGTTTTGCCGTGCATTTTGTCTAGCAACATCGACATGTGGAAAATGCCCGGCGACATTGCTGCCACACGAGTCAGGAAAACCACCGAGTTTTCCGGGTTGAAAGATGAAAGTCGTTCTGCGAGCAAATCCCACAGCGGCACCCATACCTTGCTCGACAAGTAAGTGGTCACCTGCTGCTGAGCTTCTACATAACCCCGGTCCTTTTCTAAAGCGATGATGGCATCCAAGCCTTCTTCATCGTCCTTAGCATGAACCTGCTCCAGCGCAGACCAGAGCAGTTCGGACATCGGGATGATGTGGACCTCTTTTCCAACTGCTTCGAGTCGAGTGGCGAGTAGCTTGATCTCACGGCGAAGTTCCCATTCATCGGTCGGATCATACCGCATGATTGCGAAGGGGAGGTCTTGGTAGACGCCAATCTGCATCGGAATCGACTTCAGGTGGCTCTCCAAAGGAGCGATGCTATCTTTGAGCGAGGACATTCGCATACTCCTGTAGAGTTTCGGCGGGGAATGTCAGCCGGGTCACGCTTCCAGCAACGTGGTACTCCAACAATTCAAGCTGGTGCGCTTCAAACAGGAATCGCTCCACTCCTTCACTCGACAAAAAGAATAGTTTCCAGTCCGGTAATTGGAGCAGCTTCACTCCAGATGGCTGATGCAGCTTGAGGTAGAACACGATATAGGCAAACGCTTCGATAGGCAGAAAAGCAGGAGCGATCTTTTTGTTGGTAGCGCCCTGAAGCACACCAAAATCCCGCAGTGCTGCGAGCAGGCTTCGTGAAACTCGATTGATTGTGATTTCCGACCAATGCCCCGTCATTTTTCCTTCATCAACCCACTTGGTCAAGGATCGTTGAAATTCATTTGGGTTTATATCAACAAGCCCTTGTTCTAACATTGGGATTAGGATTTTAGTGACGCTATCATGAAGCAACTTGTCGGCCCGAGCGGAGTGAAAATACAGCAACCGTTCCAGAGCCGCTGACGGAAACTTTCTTCGAACGAGCGTAACCAATGCCTTGTTCACTGGTTCTTCGGTGAGGTAGCGTTGCTGAAATATGCGGAGTATATCTTTGACCCGTGAGCGAGATGCCTTACCGAAGATGTTCTCACGCTGAATACGATCAATGTTTTCAGTTACAGTAGAGGTGGCATCCCAGTGGGAAAGCAGCGTTTTAGTGTCCCCTATCAACGCACCGGCTTTCAGGATTTTGGATGTGTATGAAGCCGTAGTATGGAGCCGTTTTTCCTTGTTCGGTTTCGTTTTGATAGCCATGCTCAATCCCTGCAACGTCATCACCATTAGTAATGAATATCCCTGCTATTTGTATCTTCCACTTTTCCGACTTCACCAAGTCTGCTTCATTTTTTGTGCGATTTCTTACTCGCCGTCTCCACCTGCTTTAACAAAGCATCTAGGTCTTCTCGCTTGAAGAGTCGGTAATCGTTCACCGGATGGCGAATAGCTACAACTTTTTCAGCATTGACCCAATTGCGAAGTGTGTTCGGCGATACGCCCAAATAGTCAGCAGCCTCGGAAATTCGGAGGAAATTCGATAGTTTGTCCACTTCGACGCTCCCCGATTCCAAAATCAGACCAGACTTTCCCAACCTTACCAACTATTGCTATACTTGCCAACTATCACAGGCATTTTAGAGAGGCGTTTTTCTTGGGATGAAAATGTGGTTAGAGTGCTTTTTCTACACGGCTGGCACAGCATCGTCGGTGGCGTCAAGCCAACCCACCTGAAACAAGCTGGTTACGAGGTGTTGAACCCAGCACTCGACGATGACGATTTTGAACAAGCCGTTCGAACTGCCCAAGCTGAATACGATCAGAACGAACCAGATGTGATAGTCGGTTCTTCTCGTGTGGACTGATGCCAATCCACTGCCTCCGTGGGGGTACAGAGCCAGAAAGAGAAGACCAAATAACACACCAGCTACAAAGTTTTGGTTGAATACCTCATCCAATGTAAGGCACAACCAAAACTGTGAATACTTCAAGAAAACCAAGCGTGGTCGGTCATGCGGACCGAATGATGGAAAAGCCTGTGGCAAATGTGGTGGGTAATTCGATGTCAGGAAGAATGGATACCTGAGTCATCAGCCGAAGCGAGGCGTAAATCACAATGGTAAATGTATCAGTAGTTACTGAAGAGTCGCCCTTTCGATGTGGTCGATGATCCAATCGGGGGCGAAAGTTTCGAGATCGCAGAGTATTTCGGAGATTTCTTAAGCCATTTCTACCGTTTAACGGACTAATGGCGGCTGAGCAGCAAGGTTGTCCTCGGAAAGGAAACGTACGACTGCGACAGGGGCGTCTACCTTTAATTCACAGAGCTTCCGTTGAGAGAATGAGCTTCACCCGATTTGAAAGGGCATCGAGGGCCAGCAGATGGATGATCTCGCTGACCGTTGTGCAGCAGTCGGGAAGAACAGTGATGGCATACTTCTCTGCGGACTTCGAAATGGCCGTGTGAGTTACACAGTTATGAGTCATCATGCCGCACACAAGCAGTTCGGTGACGTCGAGTTTGTTGAGTACCTCTTCCAATGTCGTTCCCTGAAAACTGTCGGCATTCTGCTTCACGATGATGGGTGCATCTGGAGCAGCGGCGAGGATACGAGAATTGATTTCGACTCCGGGCGTCTCCTCGCCAAAGAAGGGGGCCTGTTCCTGCTTGACGACGTGCTGAATGTAGATGATAGGGATGTCATTGTCCTTCGCCCTCCTGACCGCTTTCTCGACGTTCTCCGAGACGGTCTCGGCGTTCCACAGAGGGAACTTTCCATCAGCAAGTAGTCATTCTGAACGTCGATGACTAGCAATGCTTTATTCATGGTTGTCCTGTCACTTTGTTTTTGGATTCAGGTAGATTACTACATTGTTGCTTTCACGACCGGCAACCAGAAAATCTTTGTCTCCGTCACCATCAAGGTCGGCCACTCGAATATCATAAGCTTCCTGATTCATGCCTACGACATGTCGAGAAAAACGTCCTGATCCGTCATTCTCGTACCATACACAGATTTTACTTCCGTATGCACAAGTCACGGCATCCAAGTCGCCATCACCGTCGATGTCTTCCACTTGCAGGCAGTGAGGCTCCTTAATCTCAGCATCAATGGTGTGAATCTTCCAATCAGGCGATTCAAACCAGATCACCCCGCTCCCATGCCCACGAGTTGCCAGAAAATCTACCTTGCCATCTCCATTGATGTCACCCGGCAGGATATTCGTTGCTCCTAAATGGTTTCCCGGCAAGTCGTGCTTGGTCCACTCCTGTGTGGGGTCGGTTGGTGACTCCCACCATGCGAACCATTGACCTGTTCCTTTCTCAACGATTGTTGGTCCTCCCTTGGCCCCTGTCACAACATCGGGGCGGCCATCGCCGTTGAAGTCGCCCAGACCCAAGTAGTGAGAAATCCCCGGAGCATTACGATCAGCAAGAATATGGCGTTGCCATGCCTGATCGGATTGGACCTTAGCAGGAGGAGAAAGCCATACCAGAGAATTGGGAAACCTGCCCTTTGGCTGGTCGCTTGTCGCCAGCAAGTCCATGCGTCCGTCTTTGTCAACATCGCCGTGAATGACACTGTGAACGCCGTTCAACTGATTTTCGATCACCCGGCGTTTCCAAGGCTCCTCCAGTGGTCGCTCAGGCTGTTCATACCACACGATCACACCGGGGTTGAAACAGGCGGCGATGTAATCCGCATCCCCGTCGCCATCAAGGTCGCACACATCGCTGGTGATATAGCTGTTGTTGCCGCCGAGATTGAGGTGTTTGTCATCAATGATGATTTGCTTCTTCCAGTCGGGACCGACAAACAGCCGAGTGACACCTTTTCCGGCATCGGCGATGATGTCGGGAATACCGTCTTTGGTGAAGTCGGCTGTGACGGCGGTGTAGCATATCCCACCTTCCCAAATCACCTTTTTGGTCCACGCATTTTTCGTCGCCGGTTCTTCCGGCCAAGCAGCGGGAACGTGAACTGCAAACACCAACATCAAGACAAGCCACCATTTGTGTGTCACTGAATATTCTCCAGAAGTAAAGTTAATGTTCGTATTCATTTTATAACCTCAGATATTTTGTTAATACCATAACGCTTAAGTGAGCGAACGGCAGCACTACGAATTTCAAGTAATTCCGCAATTGATTTCGTATCCCAACCTTGTAGGTATAAACCAAGGACAACCCGTTGTTGTAAAGGTAGCTTTATAATAGCTTCACCTAGTTCTTTTCCCCATTTATTGTGATCATCTTGCGGTCTGTCATAAACGTTCAATTTTTCATGAAAGTGAAGATCTGGATTTACTAACGATTCAGACTTTTTGCTCTTTCGTATTAAATCAATACAGCGGTGCATAACTACTTTTCGAGACCATTTAGAAAAATGAGTAATATCTCGAAAGTAGTTTTCATTACTATCAAACCTTGTTAAAGCTTTTGCAATTGTCTCTTGAAGAGCATCTTCAATGTCGTGTGGCTGAAGTGTTCCAAATTTCGTCTTCATTTGAGTCATTAGTTTGGGGGCGAGTTCATACCACCATTTTTCTATGTCTTGTATGTCCACTGAAAAACCAACGATTCCTATACCAGCTTACTTGTCACACCATAAATAACGTAGAAGTGTAATTTTTGTGCAATATATTCTGTAATTTTATTTGGAGAAAAATTTCCAAAAAAGCAAGTTCACTCATTAAATGATACGTAAAGTTATCACATAAAAATACTTGTGTAAAATTTACTGGGACGAGAGAGCCTAGGATAAAGAAATAAATAGGCACGAATAATGTCCGTATGTACATTTTTCAAGGTGAGTAGATATGACTTTACAGGTGAAATAAGTGCTCTTTCGATGGTTATTTGAAATGCTTCAATCCACATGCAGAATACAATTCAGACTGACACTATACCGTTCCCCCCAGTCGCTTCCCCAACTCAGTCATCTTGGAACGCAGTTCTTCCAGCTCAGATGAGTCCAGCAACTCATCCAGAGAATCTTCGATCTCATAAATTAGTTCTTCGGATCTCTGTCACGATTCCTGATCCATTTATGATTTTCCTTATGTCCAGACCTGTGAACCGAGCGAAATATGTAAAGTCTCAATAGTGTGAAAATCCGGGTAGGCGAAACTCTACGATTCTAGGTCGGCCCTGTCTCATTACTTGTCATGTGTATTTTGTAATCTACAGTTTACAAATTCTGACACCCGCAAGCCATCTGTTCAAAACAGAAATACAAAATGCGGAGAAATTCAGATGGCAAAAGTGTCAGCGATTTATATGAGGGTATCAACCAAGGACCAGAAGCACGCCAGTCAGTTACCAGATCTGGAACGTTGGTGCGAGACACATGGTGGCAAAGTGATCTGGTTCAAAGACACCTTTTCGGGGAGGACCATGAGCCGTCCCGGAATGGATCAGCTACTGGAATCACTTCGCATGGGGAAGTTAGATCGTATTGTAGTCTGGCGTCTTGATCGACTAGGTCGAAACACCAAAGGGCTCTGCCAACTCTTCGACGAGCTCCGGGACCGTCGTGTTGATCTTGTCAGTCTCAAAGATGGTTTCTCCTTGGAGTCTCCTGCTAGTCGACTTCATGCACGCATCCTTGCCTCAGTCGCTGAGTACGAAACGGAGATCCGTGCTGAACGAGTGGCGGCAGGACAGGCTGTTGCTCGCAAAAACGGCAAGCGATGGGGCGGAAGTGAAAAAGGATGACGGTGGAAAGTAACTGACGATCAAGTCAAAACTATCCATGAAATGAAGCATGCTGGCAAAGCCATTACAAAGATCGCTCGTGTGACTGGCCTTTCAAGACCAACGATCTGTCGAGTCCTGCGGGAAGTCCAGCCACTTTAGTAGTGTGGCTTGACGGATGGGAAGGGGCACTTGTGTTGCAAAAAAAGAATAGCCGAATTGTTGGATAGTTTATGTTGAAAAGTTACCCCCATAGGGGGCTCAAAATGGACTAAGCCCCCTATGGTTTATATATAACCTGCTCGTGACGAGGAATCGTCTATGCAAAGTTGGTTGCAAAAATTGGATTTTCTGGCGGGATGCTCATGGTGAAATTATCTTGAAAAGTTTTTGAGAAGGGCGAGGTTATAAATAGCGGCAATTGGAATAGCCTCTTTTAAACGATAGGCAACTGAAGAAGTTTAGCTTAGTTTAATTTTTGGATCTATCGAATCACTGATCCTACCAGTGTTGTCATGTAGTGTAGCTGAAACTAGTTCATTAATCTTTTTCACATGAGTTTGAATTATGGATATAGACTCTAAAATATTTTCATCTAATTTTGTTGAAGCCCATAGCTTATCTAGTTGAGTTCGTCTATTGAGCCTTGTTGTTAAACCTTCCATTGATGTTTGAGTGTAATCAAACATCTCTAGCTGTCGTTGCCATGGTACATCACGTTTTGACGTATGATTTGTAAAACTACGCCACAATGCATACGCAATTGATATATTAGCATATGATTCCATGATTCTTAAGTACCGAAATAGATCAAGGCGAATAACTCTTTCCGCATCTTCAATTATTTGATCTGCAATAGTTGGAGTGCCAAATGGGGCCTGATCAAGTCCGATGTAGGGCAAGTTCATATTTCCGGAGGGTATTATTTCCTTCTTTAAATAGAGCTGCACAATAGTATTTAGCTTTGCATAAATGCTCACCTCGATAAGTTTTATTCGAATTTCATAATACCATGTAGTCCACCACACATTCTTCCTATTTGACTTTAACATCGCACTAGCTCTGTCCAATGTTTGCCAGCCATCTTCTACACATAACATTGAACTCCGAAACGTTTCAGATGGCACTGAGTTTATGCAACATTCTTTTCTCAGTTTATTAAAATTTGGAACTTTTTGTTTTATTATTTCACTAATTATACTCGTGCGATATTGTCCTAATGCAGATGATTCAGCTTTTTCAAAAGGAGGTTTTTGTTGAATATTATTTTGCCCTTGTAATAAATATTCATCTTGAAATACAAATACTGCTTCGTGAGTTAGAACCTCGGCCCGATGAAGTTCAATAATCGCTTGCTCCATTGATCCAGATGGATGTTTGGTATGTGCCAAGGCTGCTTCTGCTTCATTAAGACGACGATGAGCCTTTCGATAATCTCTCTTGAAGGCCACAGCTAATCCTTCCTGAGTAAGTAGACGCTGGCGATCATCGTACCATTTAGGAGAATGACCAGTCGTAAATATTTCGAATGAACTATCAGATGACACTCCTCTGAGACCTACATACTTTTGCATAACTTGTGCAATTTCATATGCACGTGAGGCACGATGAAAACAAGACCTCGCTTCTTTTTTCATCTTATTTTGATCAGACTTTTTTCTTTTGCGTCTGCTTAGCATGTGAAATAAGTGGCCTTGCGCTAGAGCAAGCTGCTGTTCTCTTTGGAGTGTCTTGACTAAAAATCGAAGTGTTGATGAATCATCTTTAGTTGCATCTCCATTTATGAACTGGTTGATCCACTCATCCAGTATTTTAATTTTTGAATCTTTATAAAGCGTAGAAATTGATACTAATAGTTTAGTTGGAAATTTTATCCTACTATAGATTATTTCAAAGCATCGTATTGAAAAAGCATATGAGCGAATCGCTATACCCAAGGTAGCAAGTTCGTTCCACGAGGAAATCCATTCAGATAATCTTTCGTAATTCTCATTATTATTTCCATGTGGATATAAGATACGTAAATAAAATAGCGATCTTTTTGCATGCTCTGTATTATTCATCTCCTTTTCAAGACTTGAAACTGTTTCTACAAAAGTATCTGGAGAGTGATATCGTGCATATTGAGCAATCCTGAGTTGATAATGTCTCTTTATTGCAATAGTGTTTTCCCCAACTTCCCGGGCTAGGTCACGATTCATTTTTAGTGACAGTTCCCATATAGCAAGCATCAATTCTCTAGCATGTTTTTTTTCGACAGGGGAAAATTGTGATGTTTTAAAATAATTTAACAATTTCGTTAAATGAAAATATCGCAATAAATACAGTTCGTGACATATCCCCTTCGAAAATCCCCACGAAAGAATGGCTGGCCTCGCAATTTCTAAAACTCTGATAATATCGCCAATACAAATCAAAATTGAATTCAAGTTCTTTTTATGATCTGGTCTCACCTTATTTTCTTTATCAATTCGAGCCAATGCTTCATTTACTCGATGGTAAATAATTTCAAATGCTGTCATTGGATCATTAGACGATGCTAATAATCTGTGATACCACTCCGACAAACCATTATGTATCGATGGTAAATCTTTTTTCAGAAAACTATTTTTCTCAATTAGTTTATATCGCAGATAATTCCGAACATCAGAATGAATCCAAACAAATCCACCTTTCTTTCGTCTTACTACATGTTCATTTTCTAGGTCATCTAACCAATCATCAGCCATTTTACTCCATACTTCTGTAGGATGTTGTGTCTCATGAAATGGCCATGACCATACAATTGAAGCATACCTCATTCGATTTACTAAACATAAACAGAATAGAAATCTTTTTTTACCGGGTGTGTCTGCCCACAATATTGCTTTTCGAGCTATGCTTTTAAAATCACGATGCGAAATATCACTTTTGGGAATAACGTCATTGATTATATTTTCAATTTTTATTATTCGTTCAATATGGATTAACTGATGATGTTGACTTGCGTCATTTCCATTACTGAATTCAGAGATACGATTTGTAAGTTCTAAAAATGGACCATCGTAGCAGAGAAGGATTACTGTTACATTTTTACATTCATGCCCGCATACTCTGGATAGTAATTGCCAGAATGCTTGGCCATTAGCTGTATATTCTGCATAAGTATGATTGATCTCGATTTGGTCTAGCCAGCCATTTGGTGACAGCTTCGAATTATCTATGTTGACACTTCCAGCACCACTGCGTGCATTAAGAAATATGAGCCATTGACGATTTGGATTATTTGTGAGTCGTGCAATTTCATTTATTTGAGCATTTGCGATTCGTCGACTATCGGAAGAGTCACTATCTAGTAGAACCGGTATCCATTCACTGATACCGGCCTTCCGTGATATAGTATGTAGTATTATTTCAAAAAGTGCATTGCAATCACGTATCTCATCAAGGTCAATCCAAACAGCTTGTCGACGAGTATCTATTTGTTGGGCAAATACTTCAGAAGCTGCGGAAATTGCCCCAAAAAAACGGCCTTGTTGTCCATGCAGAAGAACAAATCTGAGCAACTCTCCCTCATGTTCGTTACTGAAACAATTATCAATACTTCGCTCTAGTTCCTTCTGTAGTGCTTCTTGCAACTTCTCACTATGAATTTTGTTTTTAGGAATTGGCAATGTGAATTCAGGTGGAACCGGCACCCTCGGAGGTGATGGAAATATACAACCTCTGGGTGGCAACCCTCTGGTTAGTCGTTGAAATAATTCAAGGAATAATAGCCCCGGGTATTGATGGTTTATTACCGCATATGACGGCGTTTTAGTGCGTGAAGTAGAATGTGAAAAAAGCTCTGCTAATTGTGCTTCAGTTTCTGGAACAGTTTTTTTGCGTCCACAAACCCAGAAGATCTTAAACCCTTCAAGAACTTCAGCTGCGATTGAAATCATTGAAAGAATACGTTTATCGCTAATCGAACTACCAACAATGAGAAGATATCTCGCTGCTGGAATTGATGACTGTGACTTTTTACGATTGCGAGTAACATCTTTCCAAGCCTCTGAGGTGATGTGTCGATCTGCTAAATACGAACAAAAATGTCTTAAGTCATCATCTGTAGGTGGCTGGTCAAGAGAATAATCTGCTCTTAATCCATATCTGCCCCCGTGAAGTTTAACTAAGCTGTTTTGCCCCTGCATGTCCCGGTATGAAGGAAGCCCGCTTTCTACGTGGACATCAAATACGGTAAAATCATTGAAAGTCTGATCAAATGCAAGTTCTACAAGCTCATCAAAGTTTGTTGTTAAAGCAGTCCTTATGCGAAGTGGGCCTGTTAATAAAGCTAACATATAGTGGCCAAGAGTTGGTTTTTTTTGAGACACAACATGTAAAAAAAATGTATCTACAATGTCCAAATCTGGCTCTCGAAGTGTGAGTTGATATGACCGGTTACCTTCAATCCGTAAGCGAGATAAAAATATCAGTGCAGATCGCCATTCTGCTGTTGCTCCGTACCCTTCCTGTAATTCTTTAAGTTCCGCATATTTTTTTCCTTCAAGCTTATCTTTGAGGATAAGCTTCTCTTGGATAATTGCTCGATCTAAAGCGGCCTTGATTCGCATTGACCAATTCGCTGTCTCTTCTCCATCACCTTTGTGTATTACAAAGGGAGGCCAGTCATCTCGTCCCGGAAGCCATCTATACGCCCTCTGACTTTCAATTGCAGCAATATCAACTTCTTCAGTCCCGGAATTTGAAGATGCAATCACTCCCGGTAGATTTATACCAAATGCCATTGCAATGCACTTTTGTAGATATCCATGCAGTTCTGTTATGATGGGTATTCCTGATGGTGCAGAAAGGCCGGCACCAAGAAGTGGCACGCAGCCATAACCTTCTTTCCGGGCATTGTTTATTTGATCTAAGAAATATTGTTCAGGAGATTTTGCTGTCTTGTCTTTGGCCACTTATTCCTCCCAAGTTATTACAGTAGACATGCCTGCAAGGTGTGTACGCATCCACACATTCTGTTGTTTGGGCCAGTCACTCTCAAGAACAAAATATCTATTTCACTGCATATTTATTATATTCTCCATTTTGAAGGTCTCGTTCTGGTATTATTGAGTTTTAAGATAACGAAATCAGACAATACATGACTTCAAAACAATATGTCATTTGACTTTACCAATCACATTCTCAGGATCAAAGTTTTTAAGAACCATTAATTTCAATTCACCATTTCCGTTCTCAGGCTCACCTGCGAAGAACAATTCATTCGTCGCTTCGACATAGCGAGGAAATATTCCACGCTCCGTAATCTCTTCGATATTCAAAACACTTGCAGAGTGAAATCATCCATCTGTATCTCTACCAGAGTGAATAATGATGTTTGATCCTTTCGAAATATCTCGCCCAGTGCAAAATAAATATTGCCCATCTCGTGAGATGAAAGGGAACTTCATCTTGCCAATCGGAGTCTGTTGCAAAAGCTGCGGCTTACTCCAGTTTGAAGATTTTGTCTTTCTGGTCATAAATTGAATTTGTGGACCGACTCCTTTACTCATACTGACGCAGTAAAGCGTCAAGCCGTCAGTTGAGAGACAAGGCCCGGCCAGAAACCCATCTTTGAGAACAGCAGTAGTGATTCTCGTTGGTCGTTTGAAATCACCGTAGACTCCAAGAGCAAACGGGCGGTCGTGTCCACGCCATCCCGTTGTGAGTTTCCGAGAGATGGTATATTATAAACACCATCAGAAGTGCTGGTTTTTCTGCAACCGAGAAAGAGTAGTACAAAGGACTTTTTAGAGGACAGCTTCATGTCTGAGCAACTGGTTCCAATCTTTCGAGTGACTGATGCCCGTGCCACCGCCAAGTGGTATGAACGCCTCGGCTTTGAGCTTGAAGGGGAACATCAATTCGCCCCAAAATTGCCCATCTACGCTTTCTTGAGGCGTGGAGACATCCTGCTTCATCTATCCGAACACAAGGGGGATGCAACTCCCAATTCCCTCGTTTACTTTTATGTGGACGACGTGGATGCAATCGCCAAAGAGTTTGGAGTTGCGGTCACAGAGCAGCCATGGTGCCGGGAAGTATCACTCACCGACCCTGACGGAAACCGACTTCGTGTAGGGCAAAAATAAGAATTCCCGTTTCCTTAAGAAAGCGTCAATCGAGAGGAATGCGGTTCAGTGGGCTTTGAAAAAGTTGGATGAAGATGCCGAATGAATATACCTGATCCAGAACCAGTCGATCCGAAGAAACTTCGTCTCGGTCCAATTCGTAACGAATCATTGCCACCAAATCTGCTCCAACAAATCGAAGCGGTTCACAAAGTAATCGGCTCTTATGTCAGCACGTCGCTCGAACAATTCGAAATCAGCTTCATGCGGGACGCTTCGCCCGAAGTTGAGGTCGCCATATGGTGCAGCATCGCCGCCGCATGGATCACCTACCACGAAAAATATCTCGGCGATGAACTGTTGCCAGACGAAGACGAAAAGAAGTTGCTCGCTGCCTTGCTCTCCATCTCCACCGGCATTGAAGACGTGGAAGCACTCGGAGTGCCTGAAAATGTCGGACGCAAATTATTGGCATGCTACGATGCGCTCGGGGACGACTGAATCCTGATCAACCGTTTGAAGGTATCCCTCGGATCGGCGCACTTTCGACCTTCGACATACTCCAGCATTGAAAGCAGAATGCCGCTCAGCTTGATGCCGACCTCATGGGGCGATATTGAACCGAGGCATCGCCATGCCCGGTATTGGCGAGACCAGAAACTGCCTCCATTTACACGCCACGCATTCGTTCTGGTGGATCTCGTGAAAAATGAGACTCACCCCGCCGTCTTCACCTGTGCTGTGTCGTAAAACACTGTAAACGCAGGCATTTCTTCCCGACACTCTCTCCGCTTGAAGCCCAAACTACGTCGCAAATCAGTTCAAATTCTCATTTGAGCGTTTGCGACAAGCGGCCTCTTCTCGATTCACATGCGAAAACCAATCTGCGCACAACATTTGTAATAGGACACCGGCAAGCGCAGGTTCGGCAAATGCTTCGCCGCTAAAGGAGACCACCACCTCGACACAAAGGACACCGGCAAAAACGTCGTAACCAAACCACTCACAAAAGACGACGCAATGCCAAGCCAAACAGAACTTCGCCAGCAAATCACAAACGAAATTATCAAAACTTTACAACAAGGTATCGCACCTTGGAAACAACCTTGGTCTTCTGCCCCCATGCTGCGGCAGGCTGACAAACGCTATCACAAATACATTCTCCGAACTGACTTATGCGCAAGGAAGTATGCGATTCGAGAGCGATCAGGGAGTTGGCAGGTATCAAGGACTTGAGTCACTCCTCTACGATTTCTGAATTTTTGTGGGCTCATGAAACTAAAAGTGTTAATCTATATGAGGATTCACAACTCTTTAATGGGAGCGAACAATGCCGAATGAATTGATACCAGACGAAATTGACAGTAGAGAGATTCCACCGGGCTTCGTTGACTTCAAGATTGAAGTGAATAAACCCGTAGGATTTTTCCTAGAGATTATCGACACGAAGGCGACGGAATCAGATAAGCGGAGAATATTTCAACCATTTTTTTGCATGACTTTGGGTGATATGACGGGGTTTTCTATAATGTATTCCGATTGGTATGGCACATTGGTAGGAAGTTACCCAAAGTCATTCCGATTGGCGACAGCCGGAATAACAGCTAATGGGAGAACCGAAGCACGTTTCAGTGTTTATAAAGCAGTATCTGGAGACGAAGTGCAATTCCGTGCATTTCAACTCATTCCAAATTGTGAAATACAGATCTCTGTGTTTGACCAGCAATGGAAGACAGCAGCATATGGCTCCATGACGGATACTCTAGCAACAATTAAATTGACGTGGTAAGTGCGAGATATATCCTTGTAGTCGCCACATCGCTTCTCTTGAGAGGCAAGTCTTGCAAATACATTCGGCATTAGTTTTATCAAGACGCCTTGACCAATTCTGAGTCAGATCGACTTTGTGGTGTATCTCAGGCGCAGGCGTCACCGCTTCGCATCTCAGGCATTAAGGATGCTTCTGCAACATTCCTTCCGCCTTCGGACCGATTGCCCACAGTGGCCTTCCACTTGAGATGTTCACTGAGATCGGACATGATCACCGGCTTGCTGATCCAGAACCCCGCCGCCTTCACGTACGTCATGCCGTAAGGCACTACAAATATAGTCATCTTCACTCTACATTTGCCCCCGCCTAAAGCCCCATTTCCGTCCAAGATCGGTTCAGATTCTCATTTGAGAATTTGCGATAAGCGGCCTCTTCTCGATTCTCATGCGAAAACCAATCTGCGCACAACATTTGTAATAGGACACCGGCAAGTAAAGGTTTGCCACCAACATCTCATCACAAGAGAAGAAAACTCTGGAATGAAAGGACACCGGCAACGGCTTCGTAACACTAACCCACTCAACAGTGAAGGAACGACGCAATGCCAAGCCCAAAAGAAATTCGCCAAAATATCTCTCAACAAATCGTAGACGCCTTAAAGTCGGGCAACACGCTCCCGTGGCGTCAGCCGTGGAGCAATGATCTAAATGTTGGACTACCAAGAAATGCTGTGAGCGCAAACCGATACTCGGGAGTGAATCCGATCCTGCTGGAAATCAGCCGGATGCGGCAGGGATTTCAATCAAAGTGGTGGGGCACCTACAAGCAGATCCAGCAACTGGGTGCTAATGTCAAGCGTGGCGAAAAAGGAACAGCAATCACGTTCTACAAAAACATTCCAGTCAAGAATCAAAAGACGACGGCTGGTGAAGAACCTGAAAAAACCGTACCACTTTTACGAACGTACCACGTTTTCAATGTTGAGCAAACTGATGGGCTAGATCATCTACGAATTGGTCACGGTGACAGTACGACCGACATGGAAGATTCCCACGACGAAGCCGATGAGTTAATAGACGCTACTGAAGCTGACATTAGATACGGTGGCAATCGGGCATTCTACTCGCCTACCACAGATCATATCCAATTACCTATGCGAAATCAGTTCCCCGACATGAATGAATTCTACAGCACGGCTACTCACGAACTCGTGCATTGGAGCGGAGCATCGCACCGACTGAATCGTTTTGGCTTGAGTTATGCTTTTGAAGAACTCGTAGCAGAAATCGGTTCATGTTACACATGCTGCGAAGTTGGCGTCCCCGCCAGTGATGATCTCTCGGACGTGACCAGTTATGTGCAAAGTTGGCTCCGAGCGATGGAGAACGATCCCAGCTTCATTTTTAAGGCAGCTTCGCACGCCTCAAAAGCCGCTGACTACCTACTGGACTTCCGCCCGTCGCCGGTTGAAGAACCAGCATTGGTTGTGTGAATCACAACAGGACACCGGCAAGCCATTCGTCCTGATCGGGACAGCCAAGTGGGATCACTGATGGTGATTACGAAGACGCCTAGGCTTTGACGCACGCAAGCAGAACGGAACCGTTGTCTCGGTCTGGCCAGCGAGCGACGGTACTCCACTGCCACTGTAAAGCCTTGAAGTCCCTATCGATCATCAACAGCGATCCGCTTGGTCTCTTTCTCTCTCCCGAAATGGTGAAAGAGGACACCGGCAAGTCCGTAAGACGAAAACAATCTTCTGATGGAGAATAAACATGACAATCCAACTCAACAACATCTGCAATTCACAGCTTGTGCAGGTGAATTATTCCACAGTGCTGCGAGCCATAGAACTCACCGACAGCACCCCTTTCACAATGACGATCCGTAGCCCTCTCGAATGGGCCGCTATTGCTCAATGCGTGAATCAGGGAATTGACAGTCACCTTGAAGCGGTCTGTGAACCACAGGACGTGTTCAATAATGGCCACTGTTCGGTCACACCGCACTCTCTATGCGTCCTGCTGCGAAGAATGGGTGACACAGAGTTCCGAGACACCGACGGCCACAATGCTGACGAAATTAGGGATGCAGCCATGTCGCTCCAGTCCAGCATTTTTACCTTGCTAGGGATAAACGAATACGGCGAGTGCATCGGGCGTGAAGCGATGGGGTTGGAGTAACAGGACACCGGTAAGAGAAGTAACAAGACACAATCAACTTCGCAATGGAGCTTTTGAAAATGAACAACCCTAATGACAACAACGACCAGATTCCATTTTTCCAAAATCCCACGTTTGAAAAACCTATAACCGCTCTTGAAGAGCGACAACAACTTTTGGCGCATCATGTGCGGCTTGTGGCTCGCAAACACAATCATGCTCTCTTCGTTTTTGGTGCCCAAGGTGGACTTGGGAAAAGCCGGACGATTCTCCAAATTTTGGACCAAGAGAATATCGAACCAGTTTTAATAAATAGTCACGTGACGCCGTTAGCATTTTACTCAATTCTTTTTCGCTATCGGAGTGAAGAAGTCATCTTCATGGATGACGTAGATTCAGCTTTTTCCTCCATGGCCCACTTAGGACTGTTGCGAAGTGCGCTTTGGGGATCACCACGAGTCGTAACATACGGTTCGAGCCAGTTGCCGAGCGACCTTCCCTCTTCTTTTGAAACAACAGCAAGATTCATTTTCGCCGCCAACGTCATTCCGAAAAAAAATGATGCTTTCAAGGCAGTCCTCTCCAGATGCGACATTTTTGAGCTTTCTGCGACAAATGAAGAAGTGGTTGATTTGATGAGATCAGTTTCGCAGAAAGGATTCCATCAGCTAACCCCCGAAGATTGTGGCATGGTCATCGACTACATCGCAGAGAACTCCGATGACCGGCAACTCTCTATGCGGTTACTGGGACCGTCGCTTCGCAAGCTGCTTTATGCACGTGGCGAAGGCATCGATTGGCAACCCATGATCAAGAGCCAGTTGAGTACGCTCGGGAGAAAAGATGCGTCTACAAAGCGACTCGATAGCAAAACTAAGGATTTACGGATCTTGCAAAACGCAATTCAGAAACATCCCGACAGCGTGCAAGAGCAGGAGAAGGTATGGAGGCAAGTTACGGGTAAGTCGAGAGCCAGTTTTTATCGTTGTCTCCAGCGTCTCCGTGCTGAACATAATGAGTAGGACACCGGGAAGTGAGTTGTCATAACAATTCAACTCACAACGGAGTCAAAAAAATGAACGAGGTAAAATCATGTGCGGTTTTCAACGGTCACGAACTGAAAGACATCCCCGTAATCAATCCGGGCGACTGGTTTGGCAAGACGTGGTTGCTCGAAATCGGGGGATCTTATTGGCCACTGTTTTTGATTGTAGAAGCAGACACCGTGCAGGACGCCATCGACGAACTCGCAGACAACGAAAAATACGGCCACAACATAACTGTGTCTGATGACGATCTCGCCGATTACGACGCCGAGACCTGCAACTACGGGCCGTCAGGTCAGGTGATCGGCCTCGACCATCTGATGATCTATGGGACTGAAGGAACCGAGACTCCGTTTCCATGCCGGTATTTCGGTGCTGGTCTCCCCAAGGAAGGCATGATGCCGACCAAGTTCTGTCACCGGGATTAAGTCAGTAGGACACCGGCAAGCAAGTCGTCAAACAACAATTCACTCAATCACAGGAGCAACACAATGGACAACTATCACGATCAATTCACCGAAGACCATTTGAACGGCGGCTACGGCGATATCCTCGACGAACTGGCCGCAATTGAATTCGACGATGAGTTTCCGGAGCTTCCAGAACTCGACGAACCGTGGGACGAAATGTTGGCCCAGCAGGAACTCGAAGATTACGAGCAAGCAGATGAATATTTCGGGTTCTATGGTTTTGATGAGGACTGGTAAGGACACCGGGAAAGAAACCAGACGAACAACTTCAATCTGAAAGGAAAAGCATGATAAATCAAAATAGCAAAGCAACCAGTCCAAAATTTAAGTTAGGAACAGTAGTCGCCACTCCGGGTGCATTGGATGCCCTTGAACAAAGTGGCCAGTCACCGAATGAATTTCTCAAACGCCATTTGCAGCTTGAGCAGGGTGATCTCTGTGCCGAAGATCATGAACTCAACACCGAATCTTTGAAGGACGGGAGCAGGATCTTGTCGGCTTACAAGACTTCGAAAGGCGTCAAGATTTGGATCATCACAGAAGCCGAAGATGGTAACGGCCATCGATCAGCAACCACGCTACTCCTGCCGGAAGAATACTAATTGCCCATTTTGGACACCGGCAATTCACGAAGTGTTGACCATCAAAACAGCACTGTATTCCTGTTTTGATAGTCTACGCCCCCACCATCATCGAGAAGAACTCAGCGTAGTCGTCGCCGCCAGCAATCTCACCACACTGCTGTCGCACAGCCACAGCCGCAGACTCATCTTCATCATACGACTCGTCTGCAACACACTTTCCAAAGTGCGCTTCGAGCACTTTGAGCGCAGAGATGAAAACTGTTTGGTTTTGGGCAACTGGGCATAATACCCGATTCTCAACTTCGTGATCGTACACCTGAAGCGTTCCATCGTTCATCAGGCATAGTGCATCCGCCTCGGCCAGTCCGATAAACGTCGCTTCGGCGGGAAGAGCGTAGTATGGGAAGCAATCCGCTGCAGATGCGGATGCTGAGAATTCGATCATGCCAACGACGTGTTTGTTTTGTTGCCAGTCGGCAATCTTCGGGTCGATCTGAGTCATGTTGACATCCGCTTGGAAAGACTTTTGTACAAGTAATGGGATCTGGCGTGGACGATTCTACTTGACCGCAGAAGTCGAATGCAATGAAAGGGCTGAAGAATACTGATTACCCCAAAACAGGACACCGGGAAGCCAGTTGTAAATCAACACAACTCTTCACAGGAGAAACACATGGGATGGCTTTTCAGAAATGGCAGCACACGTCGAGGCTTGATCGAGGAAAGAACCGAGGGGTGGGAGCGGACGAATCCTGACGGCCTCGTCATTACAAGCACCTGTCTTGCTCATTGCTATCGAGGGGCCAGTTTTTCAGGAGTCCTTTGGAGTGTCTGGGAACGCACTTTCAACAAAGAAGGTACTGAATCCAGTCCCAAACAACGCTGGATTCAGTGCGACTTACTGAGATACCAGCGAGATTTTGGATGGGGCTATAAGGACATGGAAGAGTCCAGTGGTCCTTACTTCTTCAGTTGTCCTATCAAATATATCCGCATGGTTCCTATTGAGCAGTACGGCGGCAACGAAGAGTGGCGGGAGCAGGTCGTCCTACATCATCAGCGTGCAGCAGAGAAACGTCGGCAGCGGAGTGCAGCAAAATGCCAGTGATCAGCAAGTAGGACACCGGCAAAACAACTGTGGAAACAACAACACACTCAACTAAAGGAACAAAAATGTCTGATCCAACAGAAACAACTCGCCGTGAGATGGTGACACAGATCAATGCTATTGAAGGAAGTCGGGAATATCTTGAAGCCAAGCACGGCGAAGTGTGGGACACGACCGAGCTTCAGGAGCAATTTGAAGTCACGGGCTTCATGGCACCGTTTGTCGGTGTTCGTCGTCGATGTGACAACGTGCGGGGGAGTGTGATGTTCCAAGCGAGCCCTCGCTATTATTTCGGATTTTCCCCGGAATAGGTCCGTGGATGGTGGGGCTCTCAAGGATGGGAGCTTCACCTTTCGGACACCGGCAAGTATTGAAGAAGGCCATATTCATCATAAAACCAGTGGTAAGAAGCCTTGACCGTTCGTTGAAGGCTTCTTACCACCCCGTGATATTGGGAGAAATCCATTGAAACTCGTGCCTTACTACCGAGTATCCACGACAAAGCAGGCCAAGTCTGGACTTGGACTCGAAGGGCAAGAAGCCACAGTCAGTCAGTTCGCCAACGCCCATGGGGCACAAGTCCTCAAGTCGTATATCGAGGTCGAGACAGGCAAGTGGTCCGAACGACCAGAGTTGGCGAAGGCAGTTTCTCATGCCCGTCGATCCAAAGCCACACTCGTCATCGCCAAGCTCGACCGGCTGGCTCGCAACGTCCACTTCTTGAGTGGTCTCATGGAGGCAGGCGTCAAGTTCCTTGCCTGTGATCAGCCAAGTGCCAACGATCTGACCATTCACATCTTGGCGGCTGTTGCACAGGACGAAGCCCATCGGATCAGCGAGCGTACCAAGGCTGCGCTCAAAGCTTACAAAGCTCGTGGTGGTAAGCTTGGAGCGTCCAGACCTGAATGTCGTAACCTGACTACGGATGCGAGTAGAAGGGGCGCAACAGCAGCAGGTGAAGCCGCACGAAGAGAGGCCGACTCTGCTTACACTGACCTGTATCCAATCATGAGGGAACTTCGAGACAAAGGCGTATCACTGCGAGCCATTGCCAGACACCTCAACGACGACGGATACGAAACTCGCCGTGGCCGATCATGGAATCACGTGCAGGTGCGGTCTGTCTTGAGGCGGTACGAAGTTGGTTGATCGTCAGGATCAGCTTCGGTCTTCAATCCGATGTTGCAAAAAAAGAAATCGAGTTTCTCCAATTCGAAAAGTGGGGAGATTCGACCGGGGTATCCGCCCCACGACCACTACGTCACCACCCTCATTTATTAGAAACCTCGAAACTTTCAAATCGTCTGCGCACGCTGAAAAAATGGCGCAAATTGAATCTCGAAAAAATCGCCGCCGCTGAAAACTCGTTAACTTGATAGCGATTTAATTTATCAGGATTTCCGTTATTCAATTCCTATTTTGCGAATGTGAATAGCAACTCTTCTAACCACCTCAATGTGAGCTTTACTTGATACCTATTGTAAAACTAAAACTGCTGGTAGTGTTCCATCGAAGACTGTTACAGGCTCAAGAGCGGCTTTCTTTGGGACTCTAAAATGCCAACCCAATGATCTACAGATTAACCAGATTCCAGATTGGAATTAAATCAGACACCATTCAAAGTAGCAAATTTGATCATGTATCTTGTTGCATACTGCTCAACGCTACGGGGCTTTTGTTGCTGGCTCAATCACCTTTAACTCATCATTCAACTTCACCCATTTTGTACCAACAATCTTGCCATCGTGTCCGTTGCCGGATAAGTCTTTGAGAACATCGCCGCTGCCTTCATCAAAGTGATACAAGGCCATTGTGTTTTTGTCGTTTTCAAAGCGTTTGGTAGGGGTGAAATCTTCGGTGTACCGGGCGATGTTGGAAATACGAACTTCGTCGATGGTGCCTTTGAAGAAGCCGCCACCTTTTCTATGACAACCGATGTGAAAAGACTCACTGGGATAGAATTCTTTTAACATTATTTCATCGTCGGTTTCAGAAAATGAATCATCAGCGTTTCTTTTCGTAAGAGTTGCTTTCAATGTTTTCCCATTCAGGAACAGCTTGAATCGCTTTCCATCAAAGCAGACTGCAACGTGAAATCCTTCTGATTGAAGTGGTATGTATTCTGTAGTTAGAAAATAGGTTTGATCAGGATTTCTGGATTTGGCGTGTAACGTATATACTGATAATTTCGCTCTCCCTGCTACCAATTTGACGTTTAGATTAAGGGGTACTTTCGACAGCCCAAGCGGGGAAGCCATCCATTTAGATTTCGTGGCTTGCGGGATAATAAATGCTTCCAGCGTCAACGGATGGTTTCCATCATACTTCAGCGTGTCTACAGCAATGTAACTCGACTTCCCATCAAACTCCAACGCATAGTTACTATCTTTGGAAGGCGGTATTTTCTCAGTCATTGCCGACGGCATCAAGCGGACCTTGATCGTCTCTTTGCCACCCGCTTTCACCGTAAACTGCTTTGTAAATGTTTCGAATCCGCCTTTGGTCACTTGTAATGTATGTGTCTTTTCATCAGCCACCACTTCAATCGGTTCTTTACCTTCACCCGTCTTGATGGTGATTTTCTTTTGCTCATCGACAGAAACCACAGCACCCGCCAATTCGGGCTGGTCGACTTCCAGAACGATGGTCCCTGAGGGGGTGTCTATTTTGAAGATGATTCCAGCTATTAAAACGAGCGAAGCCAGCACCACGCCCGCAATAATTCCACCCCGTTTTCCGATGGACTGCTTTCGCTTTGATAACGGTTGATAGCTGGTGCCGCCCAGTGTGTTGTTCAAAAAACCAGAAGTGAGGCTCTCATTTTGAGTATCGGTCAACGGTTTTTCTGCCGTCATGACATCCGCAGACATGACAATTGTCGGACTGGATGCGACCTTTTGTGATTGCAGAAACTTGTGTAACTCTGAATCTGACGGTTCTGTCGAAACAGTCGAGGAAGACTTCATCTGAATACAATTTTCAATTGCGACGATGACTTCACTCATCGATTGAAATCGGTCTTCAGGCTTCTTGGCAACCATCTTCTGAAACACGGCATCGATATCTTGAGAAATGAGGATGTGTTTGCCTGTCAGTGAAGGAATAGGATCATTCTGGTGTGCCATGATCCGATTGACCATGGTACTGCCTCGGTAAACCGATTCGCCTGTGAGCAGGTAATACAGCGAACACCCCAAGCTGTATATGTCGGAACGGGCATCGGCTGTGTGCGTGTCCTTGGCCTGTTCGGGAGCCATGTAATCGACGGTGCCCATCACTGAGCCATCTTGTGTTAGCTGTGTGGCTGGAATTTCGTGGGCTTCGTCTTCGATCCGTGCCAGCCCCATGTCCAGTATTTTGATAGTGCCTTTTTTGTCCAGCAACAAATTGGCGGGTTTAATGTCTCGATGAATCACTCCTTCTTCATGGGCATATTCCAAACCCTTTGCCGCTTGCAGAATATAATCGACGGCAACATCAACCTTAAGCACACCCTGTTTTTTCACAACGGCTGACAGATCAATGCCTTCCACATACTCCATCACAAAGTAATGGACACCATTGGCTTCATCGGCATCATGGGCAGTCACGATATTTGGATGGGTCAGCTTTGCGGCTGCTTTGACCTCACGGTGGAAGCGTTGGATCGATTGTGTATCTTTGGTCATCGCAGCTGGCAGAGTTTTGAGAGCCACCCGCCTTTCCATACGACGGTGTTCAGCCAGATAGACATCACCCATCCCACCCGCACCGATTTTATCCAGAATGAGATAGTTCCCCAGCAGCAGTTGTTTTCCTTTGCCCTGATAAACGAACTGTGCTTGAAGCTTGGTGACTTTTTTGTGTTTGACCAGCAGTTTCCCCAAGTCTTCGGCAGACTCCGCAGCAGGAGATTGCGACTTTTGAAAGACAGCGATATCCACAGCGGAGATAACACCGCTTTCCTCAAGCTGAGATACAAATTGTTCCAGACTAAGCGACATAAACTCTGGCCAACTAGAGAATTTAGAAGGTATTCAAATAGGCTAAGTACTGTAACCACAAACAGTATTCAATACAAGAAATTATAGCCATTCTCCGTATCCAACCAGTCTGATAAAAGAACGGTGTCAGTCGTTTTAAGCACCGGTCAGAGAATATGTTGCATTTCCAAGCATAAATACCTACATGAATAAAAACCACAACATAATCGAACTTCTTCGCACTTTCGCCCATCGGACTGATCCCGACCGGGTATTCGACGCCGAGCAAGCACTTCAGCCTTTCGGTGACGAGATAGTCCCCGCTCTTACCAAATCTCTCAACGATCCTGACCCCGACCTTCGCATTCTCGCTCTAAAAATACTTGAACACATCGACCAAAATACCGAACCTGCACTTCCAGCTATGATCGAGGCACTCGAAGACGATCACAGAACTGTAAAAATCGCCGCCCTCACACCTGTGGCGTCATTCGGTGCAAAGGCGATTGATGCCGTTCCAATTCTGGAGAAGTGGATTGGAAGCGATGACGAGTTCAGTCATGTGTCGGCAGCGGGGCACATTTTGATGATTGATCCCACAAGATCTAAAGAACTCTTATCGGTTCTGCTAAAGGCTTTGGAATCTGACGATATAGGAATTCGTTGCCAGACGGCTTGGCTGCTCGGACAACTCGGAGAATTGGAAAGAGATGTTGTGCCTGCATTGGAGCGAATGCTGGACGATGAAAACTCGTCTGTTCGCAGTGTCGCAGCAGATGCGATTCTGGATATTACGGACAACGACATAACTCATGTGACGATTTGAAACTAAACGAGCTTCAGTGAATTATCTTGCAATTGGGAAGTGCTCGTTTCAGCTTCTGGATGCCCGCTTCGGATATGGACGTGTTATTGATCTGGAGTACCGTCAATTTCTTCATGTCTGTCAAGTGAGGTACTCCACTGTCCCCGATGTCTTTATTGCCGTTAATGCGGAGACCCTTAATTTTTTTGAGTCCCGTGAGATGGCGTAAGCCATCACTCGTAATTCGTGTGCGCCCAATGGCCAGATAAGACAGATTCGAGGGCTTGGCAAGAGCTTTGAGTCCGTCATCCGTCAGGTTCGTCTTGTATAGGTTCAATGATTGCAAGGACTGAAGTGTTCCAATGGCAGCGAGATGGGATTCGGTAATTGAAACCCCCGTCAGGTCCAGATTGATAATTTCGCCTTTGGCGTTTACCTTCTCCGACTTTACAATATTTCGAAGCGATTCAAGGTCCACGAGTGGTTTGGAAGTTGTCGATGCTGTGATTTTCTCTTTGTCCAAAGTGATCGTAATGGGTCGCTTGGCCAGATGGTGCGGCTGGTTCGGTGCTCTGGTTCCCCATCGTGGCGTGTAAGCGTATAACAGACAGCCAGATGCTTGATTGGCAGTCGCTCGGGTGATCAGCAGATGGGGATGTCCCACATATTTTCTTCCCTGATAAGGAACCGGATGGCCTGTCACCAATGATTTAGGTTCTGTCCAGTTGATTCCATCATCAGAGAAGCAGAAGTAAATTCCCCCCTTTTCGGCTAGCTGTTTCTCTTGGTCCGAATAGACCATGACATTGCAGACCATCACATACTTATTCAACTCCCGAATGTACGTCACGTGGGGGGCGTAGACATCGCAAGGAAATGAGGCAGGGGGGAACACCACTGGGCTTTCCATTCCACCACGTCCCTTTTCAGTAAATCCGCCGTTGTGGAATTTATACCAGCTTCCGGGCCTGCCACCGGCTGCAATCTTGCTCCTAGCCATGCCAATTTTTGCAGGTTTGCTGCCCTGTTTTCGAGTCAAATCTGTGAAATAGGCATATAAATATGTGTTGGATGAGTCGGTAATGACACAAACATCCCCAATTCCTTGGTGATCATGAGTAACATCGGGTTTCTTAACACTTGGGATCAGTATCTGGCCTGACTTCATAAAGACGTTGCTGTCGGCATTCAACACTGCCATTCCGATTGACCAATAAGCTCCCTGTATATCTTTGTTGTAGGAGACCTTGGGCATGCCGACATGATCTTCGGCGTGATAGAAGGCAAGAAGTCGCTTCCCTTTATTGTCATACACAGTGGAAGTAATTCCGGTATAACCGTTGTCAAATTCTGTTTTTGTGCCGGGGACGAGAACCTTCTTGATTGGAATAGCATTGTCCAAGGTACTACCTTGCATCAAATATGTTGAATTGCCAGCAACCATGAGGTACTGAAATGGATTTTTCTTGATCACGCTAATTGGCTCATCGGGAAAGTAGTTCAGTCCTCTATAACCGGCTGGAAAGACAATTTGGCGATCTCCTACGGTCACAGTAGGCTCTACTGCCTCGGATATGGAAAGTGGAAGGAAAATCAGAAGAAGCAAGATCTTATTTTTATGAATTGTCATCATTTCATTTTTCTTTCTTGGGCCTAGACTTATTTCCGATTCCTTGCCGGTGGCCTAATGAGCGACGGTTCATTGTGATCGAGGTTTTTTTTGACTTATATTCATTGGAAGTGGTGGCGGTTCTCCTTTTGATCGAATCGTTTTTGGAATTGGTGGAGGGCTAGTTTTTGATTTATGCTTCGTTGAAGAAAATGATTTTGGCAGAGCAGGAGGAAGTTGTTTCGGACGATTCTTTCTTGGTTGAGAATGGGGAGGTGTTGTTGATGGAGACGATACTGGTTCACTCTCATCAACTATAATGATCTCTAAATCGTCTGTTTCTTGAGTCTGCGGTGTAATAAATGAATTTGATTGAGTTCCCGATAATTGAACTTGAATCCAAGAGAATAACATCGAGCTTCCCTTGATGATCAGAGGAAGTACAAATGCAATTAAAGAGATTACTCCGGCTACAATCATGAAAAATACTTCGGCGTTCTCTTTCTTTTCATTCTGTTGATGCCCCTCTCCCTGACTCTTGCATTGAAGGCTACAATAAGTGCCAGCAAAAGCATCGATATGGCTGGTAGGGAAATGGTCTGTTGGATAATCAAAATAACGCCCACAATAGCTACATGTGCTCACGGCTTTCCCTTTGCTAAATTACGCTGATGTTTTTATTGGTATCCGTATCGATTTCATTATGGTCTTTCAATTCGGATCGCTCGATTTCCGTAATTCAAGGAACCCTCTTCACACAGAAATGTGACTTCAAGTTTGGAAAATAGATCTGCATTTGGAAGATCGTCGAGGGAATTGAACTCTGCCAAAGAATCTACAGAAGACGGCGCAACGTTAATCATCACGTCAAGCTTATTGGTCCCGACAAAAGCATAGAACGCAATCGATCCACCTGATCGGAGAAAACCACTAGGCATCGTCAGTATCGTTCTAATGACCTTGCCTTTATACTTCTTTGTGTTATCAATGAAGTCCAATATCTCTGAATCGCTCAATGTCGTTACTTGCGATGCCGTCTCTTGTGGCACCACGCTACCTATATCCGATCCCGCCGAATCAATGAAATCACTCATCATCTTTTCCATCAGACTTACTCTCATAATTTCATTCTGAACAATTCCGTTAAACTCAAGAGCGGTAAATTCAAAGCGATCATCAACGACAAGAAACTGGAGCAATGCTTTCACGGGCTTCGCCTGATACGTCATTCCTCCAGTGATATTGACGAAGTGATTGCCGTCTTCACTTTCGCTAACCGACCATTCGGGGTCAGATAGAAACTCGTCGATGGCATTCCCAAGGCTGATGCCCGGATAAGCGTCGAGTTTTCCATATCGGACTGTGAGAATTTCTGCCGGTGTACCAAGCAACGTAGGGAGCACGGCAAACACAAGCAGAAAGCATAAACACGCCGACGCAAAGCCAATGGGCTTGCCCCAAGAACGTCTTTGATAGTCATTTCCAAAACGCTCTTTGATATAATTTATTTGAGGCTGTGCCGAAAATATTGACCATGCTGCAAGAACTCCAAGTCCTACAAAACGAAATATTTTCAGCGTGAAATCATCATCAGGTGTAATCAGCCCAAGAAAGATGAATCCAAATATTGAATAAAACCATATCATCGATTTCTTTGATTTTTCATGCTCTCCCAATGACTTCCAATTTTGAGCCATCAAAAATCCACCAAAGCCCCACGTAAAAAGCAAACTCCATAATCGAATGGCAGTTGGATTCCAAAGAGCAGGTGCCGTATCCATTTTGGCCGTATTCGTTGAGCCGGGGACCGGTGGTGGCGTTGGCGAATCTGGCTTCGTAGGGAACAATCCCTTTACAATACTCGCAGGCTTCCACTCGTTTTTTCCTTCTGTCCACACCAAATCGGTTGGCTGAAGTTCACCAACATTGGCAAGGTGTTTCAACTGCTTGGATGTGATTGGGCCTTGCCTTTCACCGTCTTTCGTGTAGTACCATTCTTGCGGCATTGTGCTCTCCCAGAATTTGTGCGACGAACTTGTTTTGTCGTCTTGCCGGTGTCCTTTAGCCCCAGCCATCAGCGCATAAAAAAAGAGAGCACCGAACCGAGGTCGCTCTCCACACGCCCGCCAAGGCGCACAATCGAACAACACAAAGCCGGTGCTCCCATTTCAAGGAACATCCGTCCGAGTGCTGCTTCGATTGTTCAAGAGTCTTTTGACTCAGGTTGGCGATTTGTGGAGAAGCAGTATCTGACGTTACACGTCATTAAATTGTCAGTTTGGCCATTACAGGCCGTTAAATAATTCTCCTTTAGTTTTCTTTTAATAGCTTCGGCAGACTGTCGAAGCATCCGTGTATCAATATACAGTGAGGAACCAGCGCCATCCACAGTTATTGAATGAAAATATGGGATGGTATTGGTTTTTGAGTCAATTAGAGTTTACAGTTTCGAGTCAATTTCCCCAACGTTCGTAGTAGGCTGATTCGTCTCCGTCCTCTCCGTAGTTGCAATTCCAACACACGCCGAAATTGGTTTGTTGCCTTGCGCCACATACAGGGCACTGAAACCGCCAGTGAGCAGGCGGCACAAAGCCTTCGTATATCGGCTCCTCAAATCCACCATCCTTGATCAATTCGCTGTCGTGATTGTAAATAGTTGTGTCCCAAAACGGATGCCATCCTGCTTTGCGTAAGGCGCAGTAGTTCGGGTCCGCATAGGGGTAAATTAAATGGTGGGCGATGGTATGAGCAACCCATTGCCAGAATAATATGACCCAGAGCGTGGCGTGTGAAATCATGTACCAAAAAAAATAACCAGCCCCAAATAAGAGTAAGAAAGACCAAACCACGCAATAGGTCAATGCCATATTTCGCATGATAATCGAGATTGCCGACCGAGGAGCACGTCCGCAGTCTTTCCAAGCCAGAACGAGGAAGGCGACCACTGATATCATCAAGAGCGTGGAGAATCGCATTTGCTCGTGCATCGGTCCCATGTGAGTTTCATGGAAGAAGTACGCCACCCACAGCGGCGAGATGAGGAACAGTCTGGCAACCAGCATTTTGATCTCCTTTTAATAGAGTTAATAGAGCGGTAAACTTTGTTGGAGTTGCCGGTGTCCTTATTATCCAGATGAAGTTGGTTCGCTTGAGGGCTTTTATGTAAATCCTTACGGCGAGGAATAATTTCCAGAATTGCAGTCAAGGAGAAGATAGATGACGAGTGAATCCTCTTACATGCCCCAACAATCACCCATCAATCTCATTCAAGCATCGACGATCCGAGTGCAGCTTCCAGCAGAATACCTTGAAATCAAGTACCCCAACGAGCCGCTCTCTGGTCACTTTGATCATGATTTCTATTTTGATGATCCGCCAGAAACTCGCTTCGAAGGCATGTCGGCATGTCTGGAACGTATCCACATTCATTCACGGAGCGAACATCTGGTGGACGGACAAGATTTTGATTTCGAAATCCACTTCGTCCACCCGCTTCCCGTAAAGATTCCCGAAACGGGAGAGCAGCGTTACTTGGTGCTGGGAGTGTTCTTCAAAGAAAATGCGGCGAGCAAAACGTCGAAATCAATTCGTATCTTGAACGATTATTTCAAGGCTAACCCCGAAAGCATATCTAAAGACTCTAGGGGTGATGATCCTCCACCGCAGGCTAGCATCAATCCTTGTGAATTTCTGCCCTCTGATTGCAGTCGATTCTTCAGATACGAAGGATCACTTACGACGCCTCATAAGGATAGCACGTCAAATCCTGAGATCGTGAGTTGGGTCGTTTTTACCGAACTCGTCGAAGTGAATCCTGAAGACGTAGCCGACTTAAAACAGTCTGCTCAAGATACCGCCCGTAAACCGCAGGAGATTTATAGAAGGTTCATACTACGAAACTTTGAGTAATAGAACCTGCTTTTGGCTGGACAGTGTGCCGTTGTCACCGTGAAGGTGAGAAGTTGATGACAACGGCACCGAGAACAGTATTGTGGAAGTATCGCAGGAGATAGGGTGATTGTTGGATGCACAGGGCTTTCAGCCCACTTTTAACAAATCTGCTCCCTCAAATGACTCATCGATTAGGAATGAACTATTTGGCACCATCAGTGAAGCGGGCCTGGTGGGAGGGGGCTCCACTCCCGCGCCGGGTGAAATCAGCTTGGCGCATAACGGTCTACTGTTATATATCTAACATATACTGGATGAATTTAACTATTGCAGCCTTGAATTTGTAGGGTTTGATTTTTTATCTCAACTGCTGACCCTTAACATTTCCTTCTGTGGATTCTGAGAGTCATATCCAACACCACTAAGGTTGGACTTATTTCATTTCGCTTATGTTCGTAGTCCGAGCAGATATAAGTCCCATGAATTTAGTCTACCGATGAATGTGATCCACCAAGCTAGAATTTCAACTCTACTGAGTGGATTGTGATCTCACTCGCCTGTAATATAAGTACAGTGCTTCGTCTAAAGTCGAAGCCAATTGATTCAAAACAAAAGGAGAATTTGACGGCCTTTAAAGGCCTTGCTGACAACTTGATAAAACGTGCGAACGTTTAGCATTTACTTTGCCCAAATACCGCCATTTAGGGGCTTTTAGCCTCAACAGATCAGAAGTAGTGCAGGACTTCGCTCCCGTTGCGAGACGGGGGCGTCGGGCCTTGTGCTACCCTGATCGGCCCTTGGCGGGGCTTGGGCAGGTGGTCTTGGATTCCGGCGTCCTCTTTTTTTATCGCTACTGACACCCGGAAGCATATGCTGAGCCGAATTTATCGCACAGCAAATTTCTTCACAAAGGGTTATATCAGATGGCAAAACATACTCTCCAACAGTGCACGATTTTCAACCCGATTCTTTCCCTGCTCCTCCTGCTCTCACTTCACAAACTCAAAGCAGAAGACATTACTCCGGCCACATTCACCTCTCAACAACATTCAGTTGTTGATGAAGGCAACCGCACGCTCACAGTACATACCCAAGATGGTGGCATCTCATGCGATGTAGTCATCCCTCATTCCTTTAGCGAATGACACCCGCACACAACGGTGTTGACCAACGCATCTTGTCTGATTTCAAGTTTTCACTCACTCACTCACTGAAAAAAGAGCTGACAAATGAGTAACTACGACCTTGTGCAACGCGACAAAGAGTATCAAAAAGAAATTCGTCGCAGGAAGTTGACCGACGCGGCCAAGATCGGCTTGTTGGTCAATCAGAACATCCAGCAATTTCAAACAAACCAGCTACTGGAGCAACTCCAATATCAAGCGTGTCACACAAACCAGTTCCTCAATCAAATTTCAGGAACTCTCGATCAAATTGCAAAGGCTCAAGCCACTCATCTGGAGCAGGTACAACGAGAGCGTTCTCTCAAGGAAATTTTGTTTCAGTTCGAGAAGTACCTCAAAGAAACTGAGGCTTATGGTGATCCAGTCGCGGCAGCATTTGGGATGAATCGTCTACTTCAAATCATTGATCGTCCGGGGAATGGTTTCTCTACGGCTGATCTGTCTGACCTGAATGACAAACGTCATTTTGACGCAATGATGACGAAAGCTAAAGCGATTCTCACACAACTTCCTCCAGATCAATTTCAAGAGCTCCAAAACTTCGAATACTTAGTTGGCGTCTATCATCAGCGTAAAGCAAGAGGATTTGATCCTGTCAGAGATGTTCCATTGAAAGAACGTCTCAATCTCCCCAAAACGTATAGAACGCCACCAAAACCAAGTGCTAATAATGTCACGAAATTAGGTGATGGCAAATCCGTTGCCAAAGCTGGGTGTGGCGGCCTACTTGTTTTATTCAATCTTCCTCTTTTGCTCGGATCTATCGTCTCTCTGACAAGTAATGAACCAATGCCGTTCAACGTGATAATCATCTCCCTAGCAATCACTGCTGCTGGAATCGCATTGCTCTGGCAATTCATCCAAGGGCTGGAAGTAAATAAGCAGCAGAAACGAGAGATGCAAAACCAACAACAGATGGAATTGAAGCAATGGGAAGCTCAAAGAAATAAAGAGCAAATTAAACTCAACAATACCAACAAGAAAATAGATGCTGAGAATTCAGATATCGAGAAGAAGCGTCAGCAGGCAGCAAGAATATACCAAGCGACAATGGACGATATGCGAAATTTGATAAATGGATTTCTGATGAAGCATCCCATGATAGAGAAGTACGTCGCACGTGTGTGATCAGATCTAGTTGTCACATTTCGATCTAATGGATCAATGAGATTGACACCTATGTCGTCTTTGGAAGGATAGTATGAAATGAGCGGCCAACCACGAACATCAAAGACAACAATAATTGCTCGTATTCTTGCACTTGGAGCGTCACTCGGGACTACTCTTTTCTATATTCTCGGGGCATTAGGTGTAAGTGCGGCTATTGGCCCGATCTGGATCGGTGGAATTATTGCTGTTAGTTTTTGGGTTCTAGTGATGTGGGGAATCATAAGATTATTGGGCTGGGCAATGTCAGGACATGATCCAGACTACCAGCAATATATCTCTGAGGGTGGAGATCCTTATTTCGACGGTCTACCTCCGCCCTTTAATATGGACTCAGTGACTCAACGAGTGGGAGGGCTCAGTGAGCCTATCACCGACTTTGTGCCGCCGGAGGACTGGCAGTACCAATGTATGCAGTGTGGTGCTCGTGTCGAACATGAAATTGACACCTGTTGGAACTGCGGAAACGGAAATGATATTGAGCAGTGTCATGGATGTGGAATGTTGGTGAAAGAACCCAGCTTTGGTGCGTTCAAAACGACAGGTGTTATTTGTCCTCAGTGTAATTGTTTAATTAGAACATAAACCTTTTTAAAGGAGACGATAATGTTTCGATTTCACTTATCAGTATTAACGGTTTTGATCATGTTCTTCGCGACAACCTCGATTCATGCTGCTGAGAAAACAATCGACGGAAAAATCAAATCAGTTGATCCCACAAAGCGTACAATCTCGGTGATCGACAAAGATAAATCACTCGATCTTGAGCTCAGTAAAAATACAAAGATCACCGCGAAGAACAAGTCTCTAAATTCAAACTCATTGCAGGCAGGACAATCCGTCAGGCTGAAATATCATGATGCACTTGGAATTGTTCTGGAGATCGAGGTGTTGTCGCCGATTGAAAAACGACCTGAATTGGCTGTCTTGACGGAATTAGATGTGAATGGAGAAGAAAGTAATCCTTGCCTTTCAGCAGATGGTATGACGATTTATTTCACGATCAAAGAATCTTCGCAACAAACGAGATGGATTTGGAGTGCCAAGAGAAAAGATAAAGAGTCGTTGTTCGAAAATCCCAAGCGACTGATTCCTGCTCAGGACTTTACTGTTTCCGATGACGGGCTCGAAATGATTTTGTTCCTCAACAGAGGGCTCTACCAGACGAGCAGAGAGACTGTTGAAGATAACTTTAAGCGTCCATCGAGAATCACCACTGCTGTTATCAAAAACGGATTCTTGGCCGGACCTTGTCTGTCATCTGATGGACTGACCTTATATTGCGACAGCATGAGGAAGGGGTTTGGTCCACAGATTCAGATATTAAAAAGAAAGACAAAGGCTTCAAACTGGAGCAAACCTGAGCCTCTGCAATTAACCCCCATCGGCAAAATGAAATATCCCTATGTTTCACGAGATGGAAAATATCTTTTTTGCACTGGTAAGGACATCTCGCAAGGATCAAACATCATCATACATTCTGGCAGAGATGCTCAGGGTGGGTTTCACAGTGCGAGTGTCCTGAATATTGAGGGGATCACAGTGCGTGGGATCTTTCCAAGATATGTTGCTGCGACTAATGAATTGTTTTTTGCTGGTGAGACTGAGAACGGAAATGGTGAGTTGAAATTGATGGTGTTGAAGAATTTCGATCCTGAAAAGTTGATTCCCGGTTTGAAGTGATTCTCGCTGATGGTGAACTCACAGATTCAAGTATTACTCAAAAATAAAGGCTACCAGAATGTACCGCATTTTGACCATAACATGCTTTGCCATGATCTTTTTTCTGGCAACAAGTATTGCTCAAGCAGAAGTTGTTTCGATTGAAGCAACCGTTAAATCAGTTGATCCTCAAAACAATAAAATCACAGTCGAACGAAAAGGAAAAACAACAGAATTCGATGTGAGCAAGAATACTGACCTCTCTAAACTCAAAGCAGGACAGAAAGTGACTCTGAGCTATCACCTAGATCTGGAGACCGTTTTGAAAATCGAAACGACTCAAAATGGATCATCCCCAAGCTCCAAAGCCATAGCTCTGGACGAACTGAATATTGGCTCTTCCAATTTTGCTCCTTGGGTTTCCAAAGATGGCTTGTCAATTTACTGGACTAGAGATGATTCAATTTGGGAGGCTCAGCGAAAGAATGTAGATGAGCCTTTCCAGAAGCAGTCTCGCCTGTTCGATGGTTTCATGCCTTCTGTTTCCGAAGATGGTTTATATATGGTTTTATGCCGTCCGCTTAAAATTGGTAACAAGGATATGGGGAGAAAATTATTCTTCTCGACTCGAAACAACCTAATGAGTAATTTTCCACCTCCGAGGGAAATTCGGGAACTTCGTGATATGGGCATTCTAATGACTCCGTGTCTTTCTCCAGACGGGCTTTCATTATATTTGTCATGCTATGGTCCTGCTGACAATCAGAAAGGTCATTGGGTGGTTACTCGTGAGACCAGATCATCCAAATGGGACATCGCAAAGATACATCGCATTCTTCCACATCCTAATCCGATCCCTTCAACAACTCCATTTGTGACTGATGACGGTTTGTCATTGCTTCTCACCAAACGCACTAACAAAACTCATGGAGCGTTTGGGGAAATTCTCGTCCTTAGAAGAGACTCAACCAAGGACAAGATCTTTTCAATATTTCAAAAGCAAATTGAAGTAGATGGAGAATTGATCATCGGGAGATTTCCCAGATACTGCCCCGCCACTCATGAGTTGTTCTTCTCTGCTCCGGTTACTGACGAGAAAGATAGCGAGGGAATCTGGTGCATCAAGAACTATGATTTGTCGAAATAGGAACGATTTCGTTTTCAACTACGGAAGAATTGCAAATGGAAATTTCTCTCACTCTTATTGCGAAGTTGGTGATTTCCACTCTAAGAGTCCCATGATGATCTGTCCGCTTGAATCACAACTCCCTGCGGATTTCCTCGATGTTCCTCCCAGACCTGTGATCATCGATGGTTAATCGCTCTAGTTAGTTATTCAAAAACGGATTTGGATAGTGTTTCACAGCCAAAGATATTTTAATCCATTGCCATCTTTGTGTATGTGCAGATAATATAATTGTTAAGTGTTTCTCTCGAACACTGTATGATCATTCTTTGGTCTGAGCTTTTATGATGAGGGAGTACAAGGTGGAATACAAAACATCGCAAGAAGAAACTTCTATTTACCGTCCCTTTCAACAGGTCATTCAAGTATTAGGGTTATTGATGATCTTTTCACCAACCGTTTGTCTGGCCGAAGAACCGCCTGCTAAGTCCAAACCTTCTTCTCCTCAACCTTCCAGCGATAAAAAACTGATTACTAACAGCATTGGTATGAAGTTGGTAAAGATTCCAGCGGGGGATTTTCTGATGGGAAGTGCAAAATCAACGGCTGAGATTGCTCTACTTTTCGACAGCAACGCAGAATACTTTGAAGACGAACACCCGAAACATCGAGTCAGAATCAGTAAGCCATTTTATATGACGACAACGGAGGTTACACAGGGGCAATGGAGAACTGTGATGGGATCGGAGCCTTGGAAAGGAAAACGATTAGTTAAGGATGGTGATAATTACTCTGCGACGTACGTTAGCTGGGAAGACGCTGTGAATTTTTGCCTCAAGCTGAGTCAAAAGGAAGGTAAAAAGTATCGGTTACCGACTGAGGCAGAATGGGAATACGCATGCCGTGCTGGATCAACAACCATGTTTAGTTTTGGAGAGGATTTCAACCATCTCGGAGATTATGCTTGGTATAGTAAGAATGCACTCAACATCGACAAAAGATACGTGCACCGTGTAGGTTTGAAAAAGGCAAATGCATTTGGCTTGTATGACATGCACGGCAATGTATGGGAGTGGTGCAGTGACTGGTATAGTGAGGATTACTACGGAAAATCTCCTACTGCTGATCCGGGAGGCCCTTCATATGGATATACTCGCGTTTTGCGTGGCGGGTCGTGGTACCGTGGTGCTGAGGAGAGTCGTTCTGCATCCCGTCGCTCGTTCGATCCTGAAATGGGTGCCAGCAGCTACGGTTTTCGTATAGTGTGTGAGAATTATTAGGTCCTCGGTTAGAAGCTGTTTGATTCAGACGTTTGACCTGCCCCCTTCACAAGCCACAATAATCAGACATACCGTAAGAGTAAGAGTATGTTTTACTACATTGAAGAATTGTGTCCGATCTGCCGTACTGGTTCGATTGGATTCAGGATGTGTAGCGATAACAACGCGATTGTTTTTCTTTGTGACGAATGTGGCACTGTTTGGCTGAATCCAAATCATGTCTCTGTTGAATCTGCATTATTTCCAGAGTCACCAGAGTATTATGTTGAGCAATTACAGTGCTCCCTTGCTTCGTCCACTGGTGCAAAATGGGCAACAAAGGAAGAAATTGATGCTGCGGGTTTTACCAATCTAATAGCTGGAGAGAGCGGTTCAATTAGTGACTGAGCTAGGTCCATGTATTTTTCATAGTTCAAAAGATGTATGGTGTTGACGGTATGAAAAACTATAGCGAAATTCACCTACTTGAACTGTTCCAAATCCCAATCGCCGGTATTTACAGCCCCGCCTTCCTCAAATTCTTTTCAGGATAATTTCTCCAGCATCAGCCTGTTGGAAATTCCAATTTTTGCAACCAACTTTCCATAGACGATTTTTCGTCACATGCACTTCATATAAAACAACATAGGGGGCTAGGTCCAATATAAGCCCCTGCCGGGGGTAACTTTATTACATAAACTACCCCACAATTCTGTAAAACAATTTTTGTAACACAAGTGCCTCGTGCGAGCTCAATTTGATATGTTTCAGACGTTCGATCTTTATGCTTTCAGATATCGAAGGACAGTCCGCTTGCTTGTCCCCAGTGCAGTAGCGATCTCGTCGATCTTTAGGCCACGAGATCTGAGTTCCTGTGCTCGCTCCGGTTTCGCTTTGTACGTGCCCCGCTTTCTGCCAGTGTAGACTCCTTTCTTCTTGGCCACTTCGATACCCGCCTGTTGTCGTTCCTGCCGGTATTCGAGTTCAATCTCGGCAAGTCCCAGCATCACAGCAGCGATCATCCTTCCGACTGCACCATTCAGTTCGATCATCTGGGTGATCACAACAACTTTGATTCCCCGTTCACACCAGTCTGCCAGCAAGGTCACGCCATCTTTCAAACGGCGTGACAGTCGGTCCAGCTTCCAGCACACTACTGTTTTGATCGTCCCATTGAAGATATCCTCCTGCAATCGCTGGAACTCAGGACGCTTCAAGGTCTTGCCACTTTCATAGTCGATGTACCATTCGATATGATTTTCATCGAAGCCATTGGCAGCAATCCATTTCCTGATCTCTGCTTCTTGGCTGTCTGTCTTTTGTTTGGCTGTACTACAGCGGCAATAGCAGGCGATCATGAGAGATTTCCTTGAGATAGGTTAATGACAAAATGATTACAGTCATTTTGGCACTCGATGTTGAGACTGAAAGCCCTACAAAATAAGGCGATTCAGGGTTTATAATCCGAAGAACTCTAATTGTCACATTGACAAGTTGAGTTTGGGTGTCTTCATCTCAGCATCTCATCTGACGCCGAATACCCTTGCCATAATAAGTTCTACTGGGAGAACGAAGGGGTTTGGATTTGATTAAAGCTCGGACTTTTGGTCTGCGTTTCTTTCTCATTACATCTAGGTCTCCATATGTATTGTGAGGGTGTCGGGAGTCCTCCATGACTCCACCGACACGTGTTGTTGACTATTCCGGTTCGAAACTGAAATAGAAACGCGGAGAATGTTGGAACTTTAAAGTCCCACGAATCCCGTCTGATTTTCTTGTCGCCAAAACTAAGGGGGCCAAGAAGCCTTCAACTGAATATTCCTGCTGCAGTTCACTGGTATCCCAGACCTGCCCATGTTTGGCTTCGAGATACTCCCGACTTCCCTCAACTGCATTAATGCTTTGAGTCATTTCCCGGCGAATGGATTCTGTCTGATCAGTCATCTAAAACTCCTGATAAAGTAAAAAGTGATTGTTACATATCACTCGCGGGTGTCATTGCGTGAGACCTTGAGACTTACGCTGACGCCTTTTTTCCAGTCTTTCCTGATGCCGGAATCTCACTTCCAGCCTCCAATCTGGATGGCCGCCATATCGGTCAAGAGGCACAAGATCGAGATACCTTATCGGGCATGAGTAATAGTATGGGTGTTCTGCTTCTTGCATGTCTTTATAGCCCCACTCCCCTCCATGGCATCGAATCAAATCACACGTGATCCAGCGTTGAGTTCTCTCAACCTGCTTCCCTTCTCGCTCAAAGGTCCGCTCCCAGACGCTCCATAGCACGCCGCTGAACTTGCCACCCCTAAAACAACTGGCAAGACAAGTTGATTTAACAGTCACTCCATTGAGTTCACGTTCCCAAGATTTAGTCCGCTGCTGAATGAGTTCTTTTCGTGAAACTCCAGTCGGATATGTCCAACCCATATCGATCTCCTCTAAAAGAAAAAACTGCTGTGAGATTCATATTGAATCTCACAGCAGCCTTGTGGTTGTCTTGTTTCTGGGAATCAGAGATTAGAACTCGCCGTATCCGAAGAAACCGAAGTATTCATCGCATTGTTCGAAATCTTCAAGCTCTTGCTGTTGGAGAATGTCGTCCCAAGGTTCGTCATACGGATATTCTTCGTCGTACTCTTGGGCGAACTCGTCAGCCGCTTGTTCATCCAGAATGTCGCCATAGTTGCCGTTCAACTGATCTTCACAGAACTGGTCAAGATGATCGTCCGTCATGTGTTTCTCCCGAAAAGAATATTGAATTTGTGAACACTGTGAGTCAGGGTGTCTGTCAATACTCTTCGGGCAGTAGAATGGTAGTCGCACTGCGATCCGCTTCGGAAATAATCCAGACCTTGGTGTTGTCCTTGAGGTGGTAGGCACTGAAAATCCGGTCGCCATCTTTAAGAGCCTGCTCATTGGTCTGGCGATCTTCCGAACACAGCTCAGACCAGTCCCCATGTTGATGTCTTTCAAAGAACTCAAGCGGTGACTGATTGTTGGCTTGGAGAGCATCAAGAGCTCCATGCGTGGCAACGGTCCGACCAAGTTGGAAGAGAGGTTTGCTTTTTTGGATCATCTCGTTTCCTTCATTAAGTGATTGTTGGTTACTCGAACAATCATCTGTTGGGTGTCAGATACTACTCAGAGAAGAATTTTCTTGAGTTACTGAATCTGATCTGGGACAATCTGAACAACCGTGAATCCATTTTTTGAGAATAGAAAGAGCACATCATGAGCCAGCAATCCCCCATCGATATCAGAAATCCGATCTATGCAGACTTTGGAGATGGCAAATTAAAGATTAAATGGAACAGCGATGTATATGGTCACATTCATAAAGGTGATCATGGAATGCAGGTCTTATTCGCATCGGATTGTCGCCAATACATCGAACTCTCCGGGAAGCAGTATCACTTGAGGCAGTTCCATTTTCACCATCCCAGTGAGCATTGGGTGGATGGCAGCCAGCACGCGATGGAATTACACGTGGTTCATCAGAATTCGCATGATGGATCACTGGCAGTTATCGGGATATTCATTGACCCCGGAAAAACCAAAGATCCGGTGCATAAGCTGTTGACCCAGATTGCTTCCATATCTTTTGCAGGATCAAATACTAAAGACGACTATCATGTTTCTTTTGATCCCAACGATTTCCTGCCAAAGGACTGGAAAAAACACTATCGGTATGAAGGCTCACTGACCACGCCGCCCTATAGTGAAAATGTCAGTTGGGTTGTTATCAAAGATTCATTTGAAGTGAACGAAACGGAGCTTTCAGAATTACTGGAAATTTTTGAATCAGAAGCTCGATTCCCTGAACCACTGAATCGTAGATATATCCTTTCCACATTTAAAGAAGATGATAAACCCAAAGGGAAGAAGTAAGAATCAGGAACGGTGAGTCTCAAGGTGTCAGATGGGAATAACCTCATACTGAATTGTTTCGCCATTGGCCATCTTTTGGCTGGCCAAAAAGGCATCGGCTTCTCTGCTTGGCGTCATCCTGCACAAACTGGAGATCTTGCTGGCAAAGCAAATCGTGACTGGATGATTATTGAGCTCATCCCCTGATATGCCAGTTTCTCTCATGGCTTTGAGGTGTCTGTGGAAACATCCAGCAACTGCAATAAGATTGACAGCATCCTGAACTGCGATGGCATCGCTGGCTGCTTTTCGAAGACTCTCGATATTGCCGTCGGATGTGGCGAGTTGATTAAGCATTTTGTGATCCTTGCTGGATAGGTGTGGTAATAGAAAGATGTCAGGTGTCACTCAGATTCTTCCTGCATTTTCAGATATCGTTGACGAGCTCTGAAAAAACTTGCACGACTTTTTCCGGTCGTGTTGCAAAAGAAAGTCTGCTGATCCGCTGGTGACTCTGGATGTTTTTCTATTGCCTGTTTCATCACTTTTGCGTCAGCCGATTTATTGTCAAGTCGCTTGGTTGCAACCTGTTTACGCCCAAGTGAACTCAACTGGCTTTTGATCAGGGGACGCCAGTCAATGCCCTCCTCATGAGCATATTTCAGCTTTCTCAGACTTGGGCCAAGAAGCCGCAGTGATAACTGACGGTCTTCGGCATTCGATTCGATATAATCGATGACCTCTACGCACTCATCAGGTGTCACTCCATGGAATCCTTCCGAAGAGAGATTACGCATCATCTCAATGACCTCGCCGTTAGTAGCACTTAATTCAAACTGATCGCATCGAGACAAGACGGCCTTGAATGCATCATTTTTGGGAATGACATTCACCGCAAATATGACACGGCTTGTAAACTCGAACGAGCTTGGCAAGTTGGACAGTTGCGACGAGTTGTAGGTCACAATACGGGGGCTTCCCCAAAGTGCAGACCGAAGCAGGCCAAGGTGTGGCATCGAGGAAAACATGGAATCCACGTCATCGAAGAACAGAATCGAATCTTCGCGGTGTTGCCAAAGCACTCCATACAAAGCAAGTGGCGTAATGTGCGAATTAATTAAAACCGGATCTACTCCATATTCGTCGAGAACTTGTAACACTGTTCGGCTCTTGCCCATGCCGCCCTGAGCTCCATAAATCAGCAAACTGTGGCTCATTTTCTTGGCGACCAACCGAACATGATGAGAAAGTAGTTCCTGTTTTTTCTCTAGGGATGTCTTTATCTGCGAAGATTCCATTTCTATTCCTTTCGTTGTAATTGCGGGTGTCGTATAGAAGTGATCGCCGCCCTGATCTGGAACTAACAGTGGTCCTCAACGTAATGTGAAAGACCACAGAGATCTGTTTTGATCAGTGACGGCGATCTACTTGTGGGTGTCAGCAAGAAACCCCGGCGGGCTTGAACGACATGAGGTAATCAGTCGCCCGAGAGGCTTGAGAAGAAGCTTTGAAGATGAATGATGAATCCTGCTTCATTTTTTGGAGCCAGCCATCGAGATAGGCATGATGATTTTCATCATTCATTGGGATATTAAGCTCCGAGCATAAGTAACACGCTCCGATCTCCGCAATTAGTTCGCCAAGTGCGTAGCCATTACCTTCACGATCCCAATTCAGACGGTTTTCTGTCCAATGAACGAGCTCATGGAACAGAGTTTCGTAATATCCAGTTCCTGAAAACTGATCTCGATTGGGAACTTGGATGTAGTCTCTGGGTATATCGTAATATGCTTGGTTGCCTCCATGACGAATATCCGCTTCGGTTGCCGCGATCAATTCGTCAGCTTCTTCGTAGAAGTTGCTATCTTCATTGCGGGTGTCAATGTTGTGACCAACGCGATAGTGATCCAAATGATCGCCTTCAATCTGGTCGATGTTGAAGACGGTGTAAGTTCGAAGCAGGAAGTAAGTCTCTTCTTCCTCATGTTCCTTCTTCTTCGTGATGGCTTTACAGAACACGATTTTTGTACCCCACTGACCTTTGGAGACATGCGATGGTCGACGCATTACTTTGCCACCGAACTGTTCCCACTGCTTATAAGTGCCCCAGTGCCTCGACTGAAATCCATGTCTCTCGCAGGCGAGCCCCAGCAAGAGAGGATTAACGCCTGAGTATAAATCACCTGACACAACATTCTTTGGCATTCCTGCGTTACGGTCGCAGCTCCAAGGTTTACGCCACGGCGGGAGTGATCCTCTCTCCAAAGCAGAAATGATTTGATTTGTAATTTCTTCGCGGATCTTTTGATTGTTGTTTGACACTTTACCGTCTCCAGATGAGGTTGATTGGACGGCTTGTTTGCGGGTGTCAGCCAGAATTCTGTGGCGTAGAGGTGGCTCTCATTGAGAATTGAGATGAGGGGGGATTGAGGAATATGATACTGATTCGGTTCAAAGTGTTCGCGTTTAAAAAGCCTTGTATAACAGGCATTTATTGCGATTGGCTTGAGGGCTGTTGTATTGGAGTCTCAACTTTCAATGAGATGGGAATCGGAATACGCTCAGGAAAGAGATGACAAAACGACTATGCTACGTCTCAAAGATGGGTGGCTTTGTAATTCCACAGAGGTCACACTGACATCTGTAACTCTTCCCCCATGGTCACACATGCCTATATTCAACAAGCTGACAGCGACTTCTTTCCCCAGACCACAGAACAACCAGCATCCAGAAGCTCTCTCAATACTGATTGACATATGTCTCACATGGCTGCAAAATTGAATCTCATGAGTTTTCTTCGATTGAATTTGGCTGAGAGAATTAAGTATGAGTCGAGTTAAGTGGAACGAGATGATAGGCCCTACTGTTGGCGTTCTCACATTTGTTTTTTGTTTGAGTGTGCTTAACGGATGTAAGGATGATCAAAAATCCGATCCACTAGCTAAACCAGCTTCCACCTCAATAAAATCCGAGAAGGAGAAACCGGAGGAACGTCAGGAGTTTGAGCGGTGCCTTAAAGCTGCTGAGCTAGGGGATGCCGTAGAACAAAACAATTTAGGCGTCATGTATGAGAATGGAGCAGGGATCAAGAAAGATCAAGCCAAAGCGGTGAAGTGGTATCATAAATCTGCTGAGCAAGGAAATGCAGTTGCACAAAACAATTTAGGAGTCATGTACGATAATGGGATGGGGGTTAAGCAAGATCATAAACAAGCAGCAAGATGGTATCGAAAAGCTGCTGAACAGGGTAACGTTGATGCACAACACAATTTAGGCGTCATGTATCTTGATGGAACCGGCGTTAAGAAAAATTATACTGAGGCGGAAAAGTGGTTAAGAAATGCTGCTGAGAAGAACCATTCCCAAGCACAACATAACTTAGGGGTCATGTATTTTCATGGAGACGGTGTTAAGAGAGATTATGTTCAGGCGGTGGAATGGTTTCACAAAGCGGCTGAACAAGGCTATGCCGATGCACAATATAATTTAGGAATCATATATTTTAATGGAGCAGGTGTTAAGAAAAATCACGCTCAGGCGGTGGAGTGGGCTCGCAAAGCAGCTAGGCAGGGACATAAAAAAGCACAAGAGGAATTAAAAAAATTGGGAGAATCTCCTTAGAGTGACGTGTCTTTTGTACGAGCAATAATTTCATTGAGATGAAATTCAACGAAGTGTTTAAATTAGATCTTATGAACGAAACTGAATGGATAAACTGTAGAGATACTGAGAAGAGATACGATTTTTTGATCTCTAAAGAAAGTGAACGAAAACGTCAACTCTTTCTTTGTGCGTGTTGTCGTCATGCCTATGGACTTCTTCCTGATAATCATAAAGGTAGAGTCTCCAAAATGGTGATCGAATTTGCCTTACAAGTGGGCAGCGATCTGGGGGACGTATGGGAGGTGTCTCAAAATGCGATTGAAGTCGCTGAGAAATATGCAGATGGATTACTGGCTAAGAGTGAGCAGGAAGCAATGGCAGATACTGCACTCGATGTTGGTCATCTATATGCAGCTGTTGCTGCTTCTGCTCCCACCCCAGACGAAGATCCTAACTTTGACAGTGCAGCCGTAAAAATAGGGAGTGGTGCTGCATTTGCTTCGTCTCTTGCAGTGAGTGCCCATCCGAATGCTTCTGAACTATCTGTTCGAATAGCCGCTACTTTCCTTTCTTATGATAGTGACGCATATTATGCAGCTGCCTACGAAGACTCTGATGAAGCTTTAGAAGTACCACAGGTAGACCTTAACCATCCTCATATGATTGCCCGGCGTGCTGAACGTGCTTTCCAATGGAAACTTTTAGAAGATATTTTGGGCGAAACATCACACAAGAAGAAAATCAAACGAAAATGGCTTCGCTGGAATGATGGTTACATCCCCCAACTGGCCCAAGAGATCTATGACAATCGAGATTTTGAGCGTATGCCATTATTAGCTGATGCTCTTGAAGAAGCGGGTTGTAAAGACGAAGACATTTTGGATCACTGCCGTAAACATACAGTTCATGCACGTGGGTGCTGGGTTGTTGATTTGCTTTTGGGGAAGGAATGAATAATATTTATTCTTGGTTCTCCATAACCCTCTCATACTGCTTCGATCTCACACGAACATACTGAACCGAATCCATCTTCATCCGCCTCAAATTATTCGACAGGTCATGCCCGCCACCTAACACGATCACTTTGATTCCCTGCCCCTTCATTAAGATCTTGACCATCACATCCTCACGTTTCTCTTCTGCGGCTTCATCAAAGCGAATCTTACCATCTGTGCCAAATGGATTAGCCGCTTCAAAAGCCTCAGCATTTTCAAGAGGCAAGACTGACTCTAACAAACCCTGAGTTTGCAACTGAGCGGCTGCTCCCATCTGTAAACAGTCCCGCCGATACTGCTCCTTTAAGAATAGATCAAAAGCACCATCACCATCTGGGACTTCGAATTCCCGAAGCGTCTTGATGAATCTGTTGAATGCACTCAGATTCTTCTCTGTCAGTCCTTCCATGTAAACTGACCGAACCTTGTGGTGCTTAATTAGGTAACGTAGGATCTGTTTTTGTTCTTTCTGAACTGCCTCCACATCATTCAGGAACTCAAAATATCGTTTATCAATTTCATCTTCTGTCATTTTGCCATCTGATAGATCTGAGATATCAGCGGCATAATCCTCTTTGGACACGAAGTGCCAATTCAACAAATGAATGACGATCTGTTTGGGTTTGGATTTTGTTGGTGTGGAAGTGACTGAGTGGACGCTGGGGAGTTTGGGGAGCTGGAGAATGAGATCGGAATCATCACATAATGCAAGAGGGGCTGTGATGTGCAGGCAGATGATGATGGAGGCACAGTGAGCTAATTTGATCATGGCTAGATGGATCACTTGAATTGGATCAATTCATAAAAAAGGCCGTCCGTGTGCCTGCTCCGGACGGCTGTCTTATTATACTGGTCTGGAAGTGATTGCAATCAAATTATTTTTTGCTCATAGCAATGATTTATCGTCTTTCCCAGAAGCTCGTTCAGAAACGGAAGAAGGAACAAATTATACCTGTGTAACCTATCAGCGTCAGAAATAGTCTTATAAACATGGCGAATAACAACAATTCAAAACTCTCGTCTCTTAAATCTTTCAATCCACCCAAGGATTACTTCTTTCGTGATATTTGAATTTGGGAAATACTCAAAAAAACGTTTAATTGTATCGGCACATATCGATTCCCATTCTGCTCGAAATTCTTCAATCCTAAACTGCTTTACGATTTCAAAGCGATTCGCTCTACATGGTTCTGGGTCACGATGTGAAAAGTTTATTTGGGAATCTCGACATACTAATTTTCTGCCAGACAGAGAATCGGCAACAAAACTCAAATCAAAATCTCCCCCCAATTCATATTCCTCAATAAATCGATCAATGAACATGAACATTTCAATTACAAGGTCCATATTTAGTTTAAATTCAATCCACCCTCCGGGTTCAATATCCGGGATTGATGGGGTGCCATCTAAACCACGCCATTGACATTCATACTTATAACTGTTCTCGCGGTATGGTTGCCAAAGAGCAAACATGCCAGAATGCGTGAGTGTCCAGATTTCTCCATAATAATCATTGCATATCCCCCACTCCCGCAAGTGTGTCCCATTTCTGGTTGGGGGAAACTCACTTCGAATTCGAATAGATCGTTTTTGGATTACTGCTTCAAGTTCTTCGCTATCATTCCATCTATCTTCAACGTATGTTGTAGGATGTATGGCAAGTCTCCACCCCCCCAGCACCATTCTGTCCTTCATAACATCTTCGAGTCCTTTCTCTATTCTTTTAAGTTCTGCTTCATATCTTTCTTGGTGATTCTCAACAGGAAGAATAGGTTTACCTTTGAGAATCGAATCGAACATTGAGAGCATTTGATCTCCTTGTCTTGATGTTGCAAGACCAATCAACGTGCGAAATTCTTCAACGGTTTTAAGAGGTGCGGACTCAGCATTTTGATTTCGGACATATATAGTCCCCTGTTTCAGTAATTCTTTTCTACTATCAGTTGGGTCGAGTAATGGTTTGGTGCAGATAATTGGTATGTCTTCGAATTGAGCTACCGAAATAACTTCGAGTCTTTTACATTCATATTCAATAGAACTGCACACCAGACGCACTGGTGGGGAAAAACGACTGTTGATCCAACTGGCTACTCTAGTCGTTTCGAAAGAAATTGCTTCGTCTTCTGTAAGTCCCGTTATCTCAAACTGTCCATTTACTTCCGACCTACCAATAACAATGGCCCCTCCATCACGTGAGTTTGCGAATGAAACAATTACTTTGGCTAGTTTTGCGGATTGCGTGCTTTTGTCCCATGTCATTGGGCCTTTGAAATCTATATTGTCGCTTTCGCCACTTGTTTCGATCAGTCGTTTCAATTCATCTGGTGTGAAGTCATTCATGAAAATATTCTGGCCTATCAGGGGTTATTTTAGATTAGAATGATGTTCTTCATTTAAAGGGTTCAGCATTATTGGTTCGACACCATGGCTTTCCCAACCATGAGCAAAGTCACGATGGCTGTGATGTATCTCATACCATTCTTTCTTATAAGGTGGCTCGATACAAAACAGGATCAAGATTGCAAAGACTTCTGAGTGATCCATTCAGAATGAAAATCCGTGGTGATCTTCCAAAATCAAACACCCTGTAAAGCTGAAATTGCTCTGGAATGTCTTCCGAACAGAGCAGTTCGTTCTGAGTTAAAAAGAATGGAAAGTATTTCCCAAGACCAGTTGATTTCACTTCCAACATTCGTTCTGATTCTGTCTGTTCATCAAATGACAGAATATCAAAACCCAGTCCATCGCCATATTCTTTGGATGCCCATATAACTTTCTGAGCCAGATCGTCCCTACCAGCCAGTTTCAGTCGATGTTGTTCCAATTCGAAAACGAACTTCTCGCCAAGACTGCCAAGCTTACGATTCACTGCATCACGTTCAGCAAAATTGATTCTCTTACCCTTCCGGGAAAGCCACGGCTTAACCGATGGTTTTGGTGAAATGATTTTCTCAGGTGGGGCTTCGATAATTCTGTTGATATTCGAAGAATCTATTTTCTTTGACTGTGTTGGATTCAGGACAGGTGAAGTATCGAAAAGCTTCATCAAGTGTGGGTTATTGTTTAAATATTCCTCGACGCCCTCTACTAGAAGCTTCTGATAGTTACCCCGTGGTTTATAACCATCGATGTATGGCAATCCCTGCTCGACCAATATGGCACTGATGTTTTGGTGTTTGAATTCAACTGAGCCTTTCGAACGATCTGATAGCTGGGGAATCAGCAGGTTTCTATGCTCAGTTTTGTCATATGACCAATTCTGTATCTCTGCTAGGAGCATCGCAAAATAATCATTGATGATGAGCTGGACTTCTTTTTCAGACCATTTTTGCCTTGGTTTAGATTCTTTCGGCATGTCGATTTTGTACCTAGATTAATCCCTCTTACAGGTTCTTGCTCATGCAGTGAATTCCGTGTAGTATTGTAAGCATGTCTACCCTCTCTGGGCAATGTAGTTTCATGTACTGAACCAGATCTCTGAAATCACTAAAGTGAGAAATAAAACAGAAAACTATCATTCAAATAAAGCCTTGTTCAACTCTATCGTCCAACGTGGTTTCAAGAGAGAGAGCTATAATAAATGGCGAAGAAAAAGAATACAGTACGCAACGTTGTTGAAAAAAGACGTGAAGACGGGACACTCCTCTATTGGCTTGACCGAGATAAAAAGATCGGCGAGTACAACATTAACACCGATTCATCTCAGTACAAGCATCTAAAGAAGGTGGAGCTCGATGGGTTCTCAACTTTCCCAAAAGCACTTTATCCGACAGGCTTTGGTTTTAAGGTTTCCGGTGGGCAATTGGTTGAGCCTCTGCATTCAAAGTATGGAAACAAACTCTTAGTTGTACTGTCGGCAACTCAGATATCTTCAGTGAAGAAAACAAATAACCGCGTTACTGTAACGATCAACGCAAATAAATTGCAGCAAATTAATCGCGAAGTTTCGGATGTAAAGCGAACTCGAAGGAATGAGATCACAACGTTGGTGCAAGATTTCCTGATCGACCAGTTTCCAAAGGAATTCACCGGAACCGCTTCTGATACGTTCAAATATCGTCCTAACAAGATAGCCGAAATGCTCGCTGATCAAGACGTTGTTGAAAACCTATCGGACTTAGACCGATTTGCAATACAGGCGGCTTTTCCTGACCTAGTAGAAGAAATGGAGTTCAGCCTGCGATCCGCAAAGAAAGTGAAGATCGTCACCGATGGAATCAACACCAGCAAGAAAGTCTATCTGGACAAAATCATTATTGAGTTTGAAAAAAAACTCAAAGGTTCCAGTTCGGAGAATGTTTGGCAGAAGTTTTTACACGACCACATTCTAACGCTTCTAAATACATACGCACACGTAATTGAAAAGCAAAGCGTCGAGTTAGATGGGAAGTACCCTGATTTTATGTTGATTGACGCCTACGGCTATCTTGACGTGTACGAGATCAAGAAGCCACAGACCAAGTTACTGAGTTATGATAACGGTCGGAAGAATTATTACTGGCACGCTGAAATCTCTCGTGCGACGACTCAAACTGAAAAATATATGTCGAGCATCCAGAGGCATCGTTACGAACTTGAAAGTAAGCTTCGAAAAGAGAGTGTAGAAGCACAGATCGTTCGACCACGCGGATTCATTATTGCTGGGAAACGATCCAACCTTAACACAGAAGAGATGCGGGAAGACTTCCGTGTATTGAATGACAGCCTGAAAAACATCGACGTGATTTGTTTTGATGATCTTCTTGACAACTTGAAGGCACTTCGTGATCGACTCGACTCTTAGAAGTATTTATCACGATCAGCAAATCATTTGTCCCAACTGCCGGATACACCTACCTGAGTATAAATGATTAATCATCGGGAATCGTGAAACAGGACAAGGTCTGTCATCAACAGTGAATTTCGGGGCCGATACAGCATCCAATGCTTAGAAACGGTGTTCACATATGGCAAAAAAGAAAAAGAAGATACAGCCTTTACGAATGTATTTGCTTAAATCTTCCGTGACTAAGTTTAAGGATGCTCTTCGGACTGGCGTGAGCGTAAATGAGTATTCCCTAAAAACTTCACCGGGGATTAGTGGCAAGTTCTACCTTCGCCCATCAGTACGCAGCACACCAGATTGGGCAGAGTTCATTCAATCTGGAGTCACAGATAAGTTGCCAAAAATTCAGTCTATAGCAAACGCTGGTGTCCTGTTCCTGAAAATTGATAATCGCATTGTGGCATTGGTTTTCGGCACTGGACGTTATCTCCTGAAGGACAGTGCGTATGAGACAGACTTTGGGCTTCGCTCGACTCTTAATGCGGTTGACCCCAAGACTCTGGACCAGATCGATGTAAATTGGTTTGGTGAGATGGTTGTACAGAAGAGAATTCAAGTAAGTCATAAGTCGAGCCTTGCCGCGTTTGAGATCGACGTAAATCGCGAACGCTTCAAGTCGCTCACTGGCAAAGCGAAAAGAAGCAGCCTCGGCGGACGAATCAATGGATCCGAAGGTGGATTTGGAGTTCATACTCGCATCGACTTCAAGGAGTTGGCCAATCAATGTCGGGAATGCATCAAAGTATATCGGTCAAAAGATTATAAAAAGGCGTTTCCCCGATACGACGATTTCAGTGTTGTGACAGACGCGACTAAACAGTCGGAATTGGACGATAAACTTTTATCAAGACTTCAGAAAGGAAACATTAATGGTCTCCATATGTCTCCACCGGATATCATCTCGTTCGACAACTTTTCAGGCTACTCGTTCAGTGCAAAAGGAGATGTACACGACGAAATGCTACTGGAAGATTATCTTTCCTCGGGAAAAGACTTCGAAAATCTAAAGCTTGAGAACCTTAAATCGCACCGTGTATTTCTTCGTCGTGTAAATGATGCAGAACCTCTGGATAAATGGTCGGCTTATCGCTGTTTGATTTGCGAGATCAAGGAGGGGACTACGGTGTACGTTTTGTGGGACGGGAAGTGGTACAAAATCGCAAAGGAGTTTGCTGATAAGGTTCGTGATGACATTGAAGTAATACCGGATGCAAATACCTCTATACCAGCAACGACCACATTCAAGCTTGAGGCAGACTTTCTCAAAGACTGTGCGAACAACCATGTGGATTTGGCCTTGATGGACCGAAAGAATGTTTGGTGCGACAACGCTGGTTCTGAAATGGAAGTCTGCGATTTGTTTTCAGAATCCCGACAGTTTATTCACGTCAAACGTCGTGCTCATGGATCAAGCGGATTAAGTCATCTGTTCGCCCAAGGACGCAACTCGGCTGAGGCATTCTTGAAAGATGAATCTTTTCGTGCAGGAGCAAAAGAGAAATTAAAGACAATTGCAACTAAGTTTGGGAAAAAGATTCCCCCAAAACGCCCATCGCCCGAAAAATTCGAAGTCGTTTATGTTGTAATGGGGAAAAAGAGGGGTAAATTCATCAATGAGCTTCCGTTCTTCAGCCAATTGACTTTGCACCTTGCTGCCAAAGATCTTCGCATCATGGGGTTTAAAGTTTCCTTCCAATTTGTGGAAGCACCGGAGTGATTAAACTAATATTATTAGCCTTTCCCTGTCCCTTCCAGCAGTATTTCCCGAAGGATCCTCCAGAAACACGACCTATTCTGTGGCACAATCGACGCCACCAGACCTCAAGTGATCTCTGTAGTCGTGTGTCATTGTCAGGACTGACCAACGATCATCCTCTATTACCTTGCTGGAACGCAGCCCAACAAATATCGGATATCCTACGTCTTAAATACATTGCAATACACAATTCCGAACAGTAAATTCTCTACTGATAGATAGTATGAATTCAGATTACAGTCACGAAACTGGGGAATATAGATTCTCTTGCTCAACTACTTCTCCCTTTCCAACCTCGAATGACCAATCTCAACACACTCAGCATCAACATCGCACCCAACGAACTTTCTGCCATTTCTACGACAAGCCACTGCTGTCGTAAAACTGCCAGCCATACAGTCACAAACAAGCTCTTTAGGTTCTGAGAAATATTTTACAAGCATCTCGACCTCAGTTTCATGTTGCTGCCAGTCATGCAAAGATTTGTCTTTCTCTTGAACCAGTGAAACATCAGACCAACGTTTCTTTTTCTTCCATTTTCCTTTTGAGAAAATGAGAATTGGCTTCCATTGGGAAGCAATCTGCAATGGATGAATCATGTTTGAATCGCCACTCCAGATTGAGGCCATCTGCCAACGGTATGTAAGGTGTTCCCCTGAACGCTCCAGCACCTCGGGAAGATGATACTGGCCACTATAAGTAACTAGCAGGCCGCCGGGTTTTAACACTCGATTACAAAAACTGCTCAGTTCGGATAGTTGCGGCAAGAATTCTTTATTGTACGGAAAATCTGTTAATACAAGTGAAACACTATTTCTCTTTAATTTTGCCTGTTTCTCAAGATCCTGAAACCGGCAATGATACAGGCGAATGTCCTTAGTAGATGATGGCTTAACGACGCTGCTAATGTTCCGGGCGAGTGACTTAACGTTTCGTCTGGCACGTCTTTGTGCCGAGATCGTGTCGAGAATTCTTCCATTCTCAGACGGCAAATCAGAAATCACTGATCGTGCAATTTCCAGTTCCTTTGGGGTATTAGCAATGATCTGATTGTATCGTGCACTGCGATGTTTTCCGTCCTTGCCTCTCAGCTTTTTCAACTCTGGAATTTCCAAAGTTGAGACCAATTTTCGGCGAACTGCTTGAACTGTTTTTACGTCGGCTCCAATAATTTCCGCCAGCCAATTATTGGCAATGTCGGGCGTGCGTTTGAGTTCCTGTTTAATCAAATCACGTTTTTGGGCTGATGTGAGGTGCCTACGCTTAACATTGACGCTCAGTGCGTATTGCCATTTCTCTTCCTCGTTTAGGCCCCCTATGACTTGAACTGGGTAATTCTTGATTTTCAGTTCTCTCAAGGCTCGCTCACGTTGGTGACCGTCGAGCGTGATGCCCTCTTCATCTTGAACAATGGGGTATTGGAGACCGTTCTCTGCAATATCAGATTTCAGAAGCTCGAATTCGTCAGGAGAAAGGTCAGGCATTGGCTGGTATTTGGGAGTGCCACTGGTCTTCGCACTGGATCCGGATTTCTTCTTTGCCATGTTCAATTCTCAACGAACTTGATCAGGGTATATTGTGTTTCCGGGAGGTATGTGTTGATGATTATTGAAATCAAGGTTTTGTATATGTCCAATTTCCACAGTCCTATAAATAGAAACCTGAAAAGTATCTCTGTCATTTCCACGCTTCATAAATACTTGCTAATCATCACATTAACAGTTACCATTGTAAACTTGTCAACCTGTTTCAACAATTGTCAGATCTTTGGATTAGAACTCCGCAATTTAATTAAAAAATAACTACTTATGGCAAATAACAACTCTGAAACTGAACGAAAACTGTGGGATGCAGCGGACGAATTTCGGGCAAATTCAAATCTCCGGTCGTCTGAATATTCCACCCCAGTTCTGGGACTCATTTTCCTCCGCTATGCAGATCACAAATTCACAATCGCTGAGAAGGAATTAAAGGGTAAAGGGTCTGGAAGACGAGCCATCGGAAAGGAAGACTATCAGTCTAAAGGCGTGATGTATCTCCCTCCTAATGCTCGCTTCTTTTCGCTTTCAAAGATCTGGGAGGGGGCGTAATGACCAAGAATGGTAACGATCAAACGCCACGCTTTGCTCCTCGCAATCCTAAGCGACACGGTTCGGAACACCCGATTCATATCAATTGGTTTCCATACTATGCAGGTTACAATTCTGGGTTCGTATTCGATTCACTAAAATCACTTGCCATTGAAATGGGCGATTCCATTCTCGATCCTTGGAACGGTAGTGGGACAACAACAACAACTGCTTATCGAATGGGAGCGACGACCATTGGTTGTGACATCAACCCAGTTATGGTGATTGCAGCTAAAAGTGCACTCCTTGATCCCGGAACGGCACCAAGCCTTCTTCCACTTTCAGAGGAATTGCTGAATGTAGCACGCACACTATCACTCGAGCTCAAGAACGACCCATTGAGTGAGTGGTACTCCCCCTCTAGTGCATATCATATCCGCCGCATTCATCATGCAATTTGGAAGGTCTTAGTGGAATCTGATTCAATGCCCACATGTCGAGCTGATCATATTTCAGGGCTTTCGACCCTTGCTGCATTTTTCATTACCGCTTTGTTCCGCGTTACCCGTTCATTTCTTTCACCATTTCTTGGTTCCAACCCGACGTGGATTCGCTCACCCAAAACACCTCAAAATCGAGTCCGTCCTTCAGAACAGATTGTTTTTCACAGGTTTCAAAAAGAAATTCAAGCGATGTCTTTGAGGCTTTCCGACGCATTTAACAGAGGTCTAAAAAAGCCCATACACGGCTCTGGACCAACAATTACTGTTGCACCCTCACAATCTTTACCCGTGAAAAACTCTTCAATCAAGGCTGTTGTTACATCCCCACCATACCTTACTCGCATCGACTATGCGGTTGCGACTAAGCCAGAGCTCGCCACATTGGAAATGTCTCTCTCAAAAGACTTTGCCAAACTCAGAAAATCGATGTTGGGTGCTCCAGCAATACGGGCGGCTTCTCCTCCACCGCAAGCGTATGGTGAATCTTGCGAGCGATTCATGCAAGCTGTAGCAAACCATCCGTCGAAAGGGTCTATCAATTACTACCATAAGCTGTTTAGGCAGTATTTTTCCGATATGCATAAATCGCTTGGAGAGATTTCACGTGTGCTAGTCACAAATGGAAATTGTGTCTTGGTGGTACAGGATTCGTATTACAAGGAAATTCATGCTGACCTTGCTCAGTTCGTAACAGACATCGCCGATATACACGGGCTCACCCTTATGGGGCGGAATGACTTTGAATGGAACCGAAACATGGTGCGTGTGAACAGCCGATCCCGGCGATATAGAACTTCAGACATCGCAGTCGAATCTGCACTTTGGTTTAGCAAATTATAGGACAAGAACGATGCCAATAATGGATCACGCTGCACTCATTCAGGCAGCAGACGAACAGGTTGCGAAAGTTCGGACGCAGGGAAAGGATTATTCCTTCAATGAATTGCTCAGTATGTACGAGGATGAGGAATTGATTATTGCACCTGAGTACCAGCGACTGTTCCGTTGGACTGAGGTGCAGGCATCTCGTTTTATCGAATCCGTGATTCTGGAACTTCCATTACCACCAATTTTCGTTATTGAAATCACTGATGGGAAATACGAGTTAATCGATGGACTTCAGCGAATTTCCTCATACTTCTATTTCAGAGGCAAGTTGGACGCAGAACATCGAGCAATTACTCCCGGCGTTGTGCTCACTCTTGACGGATGTGACATTGTAAAAGGACTTGACGGGTTTACTTACGAGACTTTACCGAGGGCTTTAGAAATAAAACTAAAGCGTCATACGATTAGAGTAGAAGTCATCAGAAAAGAAAGCGAAAGTCGAATTCGCTATCACATGTTCAAGAGGCTTAACAAAGGAGGCTCCGTACTTTCGGAACAGGAAATTCGAAACTGCACAATTCGACTTCTCGATGACACGGTCAACCAGTTTCTCATTGATTGCACAGGAAATATCGACTTCGTAAAAACCATATCTCCAGTTAATCAACAGCGTATGGTGGAGCGATATGATCAAGAACTCGTCTTGAGGTTCTTCGCCTTCAAGAATTGGAGGGACCATTACGTACACGAGGTGGCTGAGTATCTCACCGAATATATGGAAGCAGTGGCCGATTCCTCAGTCACAGAGGTTACTCTGGACTACAACGTTGAGCGTGGCATATTTGAAAAAACATTCCGCATCCTCAATGCATCGATGGCTGAAGATGCATTTGCAATTGTAGACAAGCGTGGAAGAACACTACCGTTTGGAGTATATCATTTTGAAGCATTTTCATTAGGGTTACAACCGCATCTTGATGCACTCGATCCCGATAACGCAGAACAAATGGAGCAACTTTCTAAGTGTATTTGGGAAATTAAACGTGACGATGCATTTCGAGAAATTACAACAGGAGGAGGGAAAAACTTCCTTAATAGACTAACAGAGCGAATCGACTTTGTTTCGAATCGCCTAGGAGCAGAGAAATGGACGTAGCAGAAGTGAGGGCCGAGCTTGAGGAGGAGATGAGCCGTCGCCTTAATGAGATTCGCTTTTTTCGCAATCAGTTGAGTGAACTTGATAGTAAAGAAGAGAAAGAACGCTATTGCCAGTGCCTAGTTGTAATGCTCTATGCTCACTTTGAAGGTTTCTGGAAGGCAGCGTTTAGTATTTATCTAAAGGCAATCAATCAGGAACAAATAATGTGTAAAAATGCTGTCGAACAACTCGTTGCAGCCAGCATGAATGATCTGTTTACATCGTTATCTGATCCGCACAGGAAATGCACTTTCTTTCGGAATCCCGCACCTGATGACACAAAATTACACCGATTTGCACGGCATTCGGAGTTTGTGGCTAGGCTCGACGATGCGTTGTCGACGATTGTGTCAATCCCAATTGATGATGTTGTTGACACAGAATCGAACCTCAAACCCGTCGTAGTGAGAAAGAATCTGTTTCGGCTTGGATTCTCACACGAAGAATTCAAATCAGAGGAAGGAACCATAAACGAGTTATTGCGTCGGCGGAATGACATTGCACATGGAAGTTCAAGAATAGGAGTTCCTGTGGACTCGTATTCTAATCTTGAGTCCTCAGTTGTAGGTGTTATGAGGCGTATCGTCATACTAATTTTTGAGTCGCTCCGTGAACGTCGATTTGAAAAGCAGGTGGATTCCACGCCATCAGAAGTGGGAACGGAATTCATCTAATAGAGATCTTTGTGACATCGACTGGCAGCTTTCGGGTGTTTGAAGAAACGTCGTTGAGCAACGCAAGCTTCGTAGAAGCTCTTATCCCAGACATATAAAGTATCTGGAGAAATCTTTGTGGCCAAAAGAAATGCAATAAAAACTGTTCGAACTTTTTGCACCAGTAATGTTGGTGCCAATGAAGACACCAAAACTGTGTGGATATTTGGTGCGGGAGCTTCTCAACATTTAAATGATTTTCCAATGTCTTTTAATTTCTTTGACAAATCGATCGCTCTCTGCACAAGTAAAATGAAAACATTCTCGCGAAAAAATGACCCCAGATATATGGGGCTCTGTTTGGGAAAAACTAGCAATAGCCCACAAGTTCCAAGTATTAATAAAATCAGGAGCTTCAAAAGAGATTCACGCCTTGCTCTCTCGTACATTGACATCTGGAACTATTTAACTCCCGAACACAATGTTATGGCAAAAATACAGTACCTCTGGAATAGTTGGAAACTACTACCAACCCTACTTGAAGAAATTGGATTATCACTTACTCCTGATCAATTAATATCAAAGTATCCTGAAGAACTGATTGCAGAAGTCAGAAATATCACACCCTCATCATTAGTTAAACATCACGGTTTTTATGATTGCAAATCTGCTCGTAGAAAATTAGATGAAACGCTTGAAACACTCCAAGATATCTATTTCTATACCCTGTCCGAATATAACCAAGCTGCCCATACTAAATTTGCAAATAATAATCTGTATTCCAAACTCGTAGAAAGTTTTATCCTTGAGAAAAATGCTCGTGTCATATCTTTCAATTACGACACAATGCTTGATGAAGCTATTTTCAATTATTTTACACGAAGCTGGCATTACGGAGGTATGACAGTAGCGGGGATTAATGGGTATCCAGTATCGAGAGGGGCGAAGAGTGACTTAGTCCTGATTAAACCCCACGGATCTCTACATTTCCTTATTTGTCCTAATTGCAAACGAGCACACGTTAACTGGTTTTGGACTTTTCGCAAAACGGGACTTGGAGCATTTGCATCAGATAATAGGCGTTGTGTTAAATGCAAGAAGACGATGCCGGGGCGAAAAGAATTGCTTGAATCAATGATAGTCTCACCACTATATGATAAAAAGATTATTAAGAGATCACACCATGCTATTAAAGCAGCTTTTTCGTGGTGTGATAACATCGTAGCTATTGGATACAGCTTCCCTGAACAGGATACATACTTTTTCGAATGCATTCAAAAAGGAGTGCAATCGAGGAATGGTAGGCAAATAAAAGTTCGAATCGTTTCCCAGAATCACGGTAGTGCAAAAAAAATAAAGAAACGTTTAGACAACCAATTAAGAATTCGGGGGATTATGGCAAAGGATATAAAAGTAAAAGCGGAAATATTGAATGGATTCAAGGATGTAAAAGCTGGACTCGAGGCTATTCCCGCTTAACTCAATTGAATTAAAATATTACATGATATTTATCATCGAGTCATCGATATTGAAACTCGACACATTGCCCAATCGTGTCCATCAGCATCTGTGACGGACCATGATTTATATTCACTCCATAAATAGCCAGCAGGGATCGGGCACGAGTCATCGCCACATACAAGTTGTTGGCAAGAATATCTCCATCCCCAGTCACATACTGATCCACGCACGGAATAAAGACCACTTCTGACTCATACCCTTTGTAAGAATGTGATGTTGTCACAATCAATGTATTAGGTCGTCGTTCAAACGCTCGGTTGGTCTGGATGGATAATTCAACACCGATCTCAGACAACAGTGGTCCTAACTTGGATTCAAGAAGTTGGACGACAGATTTTGAATTGTAGATCAGGCAGATGTCACATGGCGAGATCTGCTCGACTGTGATTAAATGCTTTAAGTGTCTGAAAATAGCGTCCAGTTCAGTCTGTCGATCATCAAATGAATGAAAAATTGGATCGGGTCCGCCAATCTGGTTGTATTTGATTTTCAACCATTCTTTTGATCCATTCTGAGTTCGTTCCATCAAACCCATCTCGATCAACTCCTGCTGATCTTGTCTTTTGTCCTTCGGAGTGAGGCGATCAAGAATGTTGACTGCGAGTTCTGTAATTGGCGTGGTCGAACGGAAGCTCTCACGCATGATTGTTGAGCGACCACGCAGATCCAAGCCAAATTCTGTCCATTTCGGTGTTTTGCGACCGTAAATGTTCTGGGCATTATCGTAGAAAATGTGTGCTGAACGACTATTGGGATCTTCTGCATCAGATTGTTCCACTAGCGATAGCAACAGTTTCAATGTTGATGGTCCCATGTCCTGAGCTTCATCAATGAATAAAGCCGAACAGCGTGGGAGCATTTCAGAGTTATCATGACAATTTAGGAACTCTTCCGCTGCACGATCATAATCAAATTCGAACCGATTCATGGTCAATGAAGCAATCGGTAATATTTCTGTGAGAACATCTTTAATGTGCAAGAGAGATACTGATTCCCACGGAAAGTCACTGCGATCAAATAATTCTCCATCAGACATAGAACTCCATGCTGATTCTACTGACTCCCGTAGCAGTTTATGTAAAGAACGATTTGCATAAACCGCCCACACATGGAACTCTTTCGTGTCGCTCATTCGCTTAACAGTTTTTGCCAGCCAGTTACAAAGGACTATGGATTTTCCGCTTCCAGCTACTCCACGTACAAGACGGGGTTTTCCATCTAGCTTTAAATTTGTAAGCCGTTGTTGTTCTTCTGAAAGAATCGGTTTCATCGACTGTCTATTAGCTATTTGGCCCCCAAGCGAATTATCGGTCCCCTGCTCCTTTTGTTTTGATGGACCATGATCAGAATTATGAGTATTGCCCGCTTTAAGATCGACTTTTTGCCAGCGAACGGTTGCACCTTGCTGGGCCAGTATGCTTGGAGTCAATTCCATAGCAAGTGATTTCAGATAGGGTTCTTCTATCTCGCTTCGACTGGCAAGGACGATGAGAGCTTCTCTGGCTCGGCTCAGAGCCACATTCGTAAGCCGTTTCCACTCTTGGAATGGCCAGCTATAACTGCTGGCATTCACTGTATCAAATATTATGATATCGGTTTCTGCCCCCTGTTGACTATGAACTGTTGACGCTTCCCAGTTTGGAAGATCCCATTGTGAAAACAGTTTCGAAATTTCTTGAGCCTGTGCCTTAAATGGAGAAATAAACAATCCTTTAGTTTCCCTGATAGAAGAATCCGAGAACAACTTTTGTAATATGTCAGGAGTGATGGATCTCATCCAGCTATTGTTGCCCGGACCTCTCTTTGCACGAATCGAGATTAGATCAGAATCTTCCTCATCGAGTACATACCAGATTGTTCTGGAGTAATCTGAAATAAATGTAGGAAGTAACGATTCTCGGTCTATCGTCTCCTTTGCTGTTTTCAGAAACCCATCGTATTGGTAATGTGAAACGATTTTGCATACATCTGGGTGCATCCTTCTCTGTTCTGAAAGGACATGAACTGCTGATGGAGTTTCTTCAATGTCATCCAGATGGCTCAAACCACTGCTGGCCAGCCATGTCTGTTGTCGGGTTGTCAGAATTCTAGTAATGCGACTGATCGGTGCTAGTTGCTTCGAATCACCGACTAAAACAACTCGTTTAGCGGCGAGTAATGACAATGCAGCAACCGCTGCTCGTGATATCAAACCAGCTTCATCAATGAAGATAGTAGTGAATGGTGCTTCATTATTTTCAATCATTTTCCTGATCGTGGAATCGTTTAGAAAGCTCATCGCCTTGAAAGCTGTTGAAACAACGACTCTCACATCTGGATCGTAAAATATGAGTTTGCTCTGATCGTTTGTTTTCGACTGCAGTTCTGTGATTTGCTTTCTGATAAATGCTTTATCATCTGAGGATTCAGTTAATTTAAGCTCCTGTGTCAGCTTTTCAACTTTTGAAAGCAATTCTGACTCAGTGCCTTCCAACAGTTCTTCCAGATCATTTGCTTTGAACTTCTGGGCAGAAGCTCCCTTGCCAATTCGAAGTATCTTTCCATTCTCCAAGTAAGTTGTATCAATTGTTCTTGTTGCATTTCCAATCGAGAGTGCGACAGCATCGGTTGCTCTGTTGGTTGTCGAAACAACAAGGATACGTTCTGTTTGATCATCCAATATTGATGCGATTTGCAATCCAGTGGTGTATGTCTTACCTGTCCCCGGAGGCCCCCACAGAATACCCCAAGAGTGCTTCCATAAGTTGTTTAAATGTGGAAGTCCTTCTGAGTCTGATTCTGCAATCTGTGGATGAATATTACCTTTGGTTGCTTCTAATCTGGCTGGTAGATCTTTCCTGACTTCTCCAAATTCGGGTTCGTTGTAGACCGCATCGAGAACTGAAAGAAATTCAAAAGGTCGAACAAAGAAAGCTCCTGCGTGTGGAGGATGCTCTGGATCTCCCAGCGTAATGAATAGACAGTTATTCTGCTCATCGACTTCTACTATTTCGCCGGACCACAGAGCTTCATTTTCGTGAGCGATATTCTCGTGATAGAAGTCAGGAGAATCTTCATTGTCAGCAAGTGACTGGGGCCGAAAAGCAAAAGCCCCCTCCCACGTCCAATCGAACTCAACTGAACCATCTAAATGGATTGCATAGACTGTTCCCCGCCTCTGCTCGGATAGGATGCTGATTTCTTTGCAATAGAGTCTTTGCCATTTTGCTTGGTTTCGGAACTCTTGTCTGACGGCATAACTGGCGTCATCCAGAATAGAAGGATCTGCTTCTGGTAATTTTAGATCAGAGTTGAATCTCGCTGGTTCAAAATCAGGGATTTCCATCGATTCTGGATCGTCAAAGTCGTCACCGAATTCATCATCCATTTGAAGCCATTTTCTAAAGATCACGCTGAATTATTCTATTCAATGTGAACATTTCGATCATTTTAGTGTATTTTGATGCAATACTCGATAGTATACATTCAATACCTTTGGCACAATTATATGGACTCTATTTAAACCAGTATTACTGGCTTTTCAGTCAGTTGCTTCTATTCGAATTCAATTCCAGAACCCTTATTAATTTTGATGTGGGATGTTTTATGGTCTTGATCGCAATTTTTCTGTCTTCGTCTTCGAGTAAACAAGTGGCATAAGAATCTTTTAAGGGGCCAAAAATGAGTGGTATCTGGATGGCTTATCTAATCACATTTGGGTGGGCTTTGGTTGGATCAGTTTCGATGGGACTGGGAATTATCATCGCCATCAAAATGTTTGATCTCTCTACGAAAGATGTTGATGAGTGGGAGCTGGTCAAGCAGGGAAATATTCCAATCGCGATCATCCTCGCTTCAATGATCATCTCTTTAGGCATTGTTGTTTCTGCCGCAATTCATCCTTAGAGGAGTGATGAAATGAAGAAATTACTTTCATGGATTTTCATTTGTCTCATCGTTTCAGTGAATTTTTCTTTCGCTCATTCCGGTCGGACTGACTCAAAGGGAGGGCATTACAACCGCCGGACTGGAGAATATCATTTCCACGGGAGAGGGAGCTCTCCATCAACTTTGCGATTGGTTAGAACGGAACCAAGAACTACATCTCCATCAATTGCAAGAACCACAGCAAGGTCTTCCGTCTCAACGAAGAAAGTTGAAGTTATTAAACCTGATCCCGAAAAACTGGCTCAGGAAAAACTTGATAGAGCTCTCACTCTTTTGAGAGAAACCGTGAGTGACTACGGAAGCACGAAAGCTGGTGAAAAAGCAAAGAGGTTATTAGAAGTTGATCATCAAGTATCACAAGAACAGCAAGCCTTTGAACACGATTTGGAAGAGAAAAAAGCACAAGAGGCGTTGGACGTTGTAAAGTGGTTGATGGATAAGAATATGAATTCATCTGCCGAGAAGAGAATTCAGGATCTGATCAACGAACATCCAAATACAAGAGCCGCTACAGAAGCGAAAGAGATGCTGGAAAAGTTAAAAGAATAGAGCACACCTTTTGAGTAGAGCTCTGGCCCCCCCATCGCCATTGGGCTTCCTGTATTACAGAAGGCATGTTCAATTTCTACTGGAAATGCATCATGACACCACTGGCGATCATTGAATATTTCGTCGTCAATGAACTCGCTCATATAATTCATGCCAACCACACGGAAGTGTTATGGAAAGAAGTGGATAAGTTTCTGCCTAATTATTTAGAGCGGAAGCAGTGGCTAAGAGTGAATGGTGCTGTGATGAGTTTGTAATCTGCTCAACCAACAACGAATAAAAGGCTGTCAAATGACACTATGTGTAGCATGGATACGAACCGTTGGGGACTCTCAGGAACTTGTACTCGCTTCCGATAGTCGTCTCTCGGGGTGCGGCGAGACTTGGGATGCGTGTCCTAAAGTATTATGCTTACCACGAAGTGATGCTGCAATAGCTTTCGCAGGGTCCACTCTTCGTACGTACCCTCTAATGCTCCAACTTGTTTCTTCAATTGCATCGTTCCCAGAGTCTCGTCGTCGTATTCTGGATTTCGATGAAATGAAAGGACACACAGTTCGAGTCTTTAATTTCATACTTAGTAAAGTTGTTCACGAAGTGCATGATGGCGAGTTAGAATTCCGCCGCGAACTTGCTGCGTCTTCTTTTTTGCTATGCGGATATTCATGGAGAAATAAATGTTTCCGTGTTATTCGACTTGCATATGACGAATCCTCTGGCTCCTACTCCGCTCATAGCTATAAGGTAAAAAAACGTACTTGTGTTTTTATAGGAGATGTTGACGAAGACAAGAATATTGATATCCCACAAGAAGCCAAGAAGCGGCTGGAACAAATACTTCTTTCAAAAGATAAGTTTCCGGATGGTAATCTTGACTGGGAGCCGTTTGCGGTACTGAGAGATATAATTATTGAAGCGAACCACCGAACAATCGGCGGACCACCACAGTTATTAAAAATATACCCACACATGAATACCCAAATGTTTGCAGTTTATTGGCCATCACGATCTCAAGGAGCCCTGACAATTGGAGGTCGTGATACTCTGGATTACGAGAGAACAGACTGGCCTCGACTAGATGCAACTTCTTTAGAAGTATCGGGAATTAGTTTAGATGATTCGACATATATGTTTTAACTGTATCAATAAATATGTCAGATATGGTTCTTGGTATACCATCTACTGAAACATCTTGAGAAGTGCGAAGAAACTTCTGAGGCCGTGAGTGCTGCCTTGCAGGGAGACTCGCCGCTTTTCGAATTTCCATCGTATCGAGTAATCCAGATAGGAAAGCCAGATTTGGAGGAAAGGATGTGAAGGTTTACGGTCTTGATTTCACGAGTGCTCCAGTGATTAGTTCGCCATCACGAGTTTCTGACAAACTTCTAATGGTGGCGGAATGTGAACTGACAGGTTCAGTGTTGTTGGTAGAAAAGTTCATTCCGCTAACAGGAGATGCAAACGCACCGTTTGGGAAGCTCGAAGAGTTTTTTGCAAAACAAAATGAACAATGGATCTGTGGAGTTGATTTTCCGTTCGGGATGCCGCTTGGTGCTATTGATTACTTCGGGTGGTGTAAAAATAAAGAACCGGCAAATTGGGAGCAATACGTCAAACATATTCATAAATCTCATGATACAGCAGATGAATTCATGGTTGAGGTTGAACAATGGATGAAATTTCGGCTCAGTGGTGAAGCGGTTCGAGTATTTCTATTTAGATATGCCGACAGAATTGCTTCGTTTGGTGGAAGCACTGCGAGTAGCCCTATGAAAATCAACAAACAGTGCAACCCACCAGTCGGGAGAATGTTTTTTGAAGGATCAAAAAGGCTTCTTGACACAAGCATTTCTATTCTGCCAGTTCGGCCTACAGATGATCTCCGAATACTAATAGAAGCGTATCCACGTCTTGTTGCTGACAAGTTCATCAACGGTGGTAAGTATAAAGATGCTAAGAAATCAGATGACAAATTAAAGATCACCAATAATCGAAAAGAAGTCGTTGAAGGTCTGGAAAAGGAAAATCCATATGGCATTACTATTCGGTTTATTTGCGACAAAGATCGTGAAAAGTGCTTGAATGATGGTAAGGGAGACCATCTGGATTCAGTTCTGTGTGCGATTCAAGCAGGTTGGTCTGCTAATCAAACCACTCATGACGGTCGGTCTTCTTATGGTATTCCAGAATTTTCATTAAACTGCCTTGGCCAACAAGTTGCTCTCGAAGGATGGATTCTTGATCCATTGACTCTAGCGGCAGTCCAATGTGATTCACGTTGAATAACATTAGCAAACTACTTCTCAGCAAAGAAAAATCGATTGAGAAATCGATCAGAAAATTGTCAGAAAAAGAAACATGAGCTTAATGGAAATCTAACAATGGATATTTTTCAACTACAAAATGGGAGATATCTCCTGTATTTAGATGTACTAGGATTCAAACAGGTAGTGCAGAATCGACCTGCACATGAAGCTTACGAAATCATTAACAAGGCACTCGCTGAATTCCACCAACGAGGAATGTATATTCGAGAATTTAAGACTCTTTACTTCTCGGACACAATAATCTTTTATCAAGACCCAGTCGGCTGGGGCCGTTGGGCGTTTTCAGATATATATGCAATTGCGGGGTTAGTATGGACTGCCCTTGCAGCCAATGGTATACCATGTCGAGGAGCGATTTCGTTTGGGGAATTCTTTGTTGAGCTAGATTCGAATAAACAGCATTCAATTTTTTTTGGAAAAGCACTGATAGATGCTTATGAGACTGAATCAAACAAGATAAACAGAGAGTGGATGGGCATAACGCTCTGCCCCTCTGCATGTCAGGCTGTTGATTATGCGGAATCTGGAGTTATCGATGTATTAACAAGTGAAAGAAGGTTTTTCCAAGTGGACGAAGGTTTGCGTTTAAACCCGTTCATGAAGCTTCCCAGCAGTTATTTTGATTATCAGATTGGGGAAATAACTGATGATGATCTCAGCACGTGGGATGCACCTGATTTTCCAAACGATGTGAAAGCTTTAGAATTCATTCTGAGTAAGAAAGAGCACTACCAACAATCATCAGATTCAAACAAGCAGATTACATCGAAGTATGTGACAACAAGTCAGATGTTTACTGATATGCTCGGGCCTGAGTGTGTAGAATGGGCGAGAAACATCGCAAAGATAATATGATCATAGTTTAATATATTTATCTCACGCTAAAGTAAGAATTGAGCAACTTACTTGATTACTAGGAGTTGCAGAATTTTAATACCTGCTTTACACAAATCAGTGGTGTGGTCTCCGATTACTTTTCAACATCTGTTTAAATTATAGGTACGCATCAGAACAGAATCACAGATGGTAGAAATGGGACAACCTCAACCAAACATCATCCTCAGCTTCGGAACCAATTCATACTCGCCTTTTAGGTGCTTAGTCATATCCAATTGAGCCTCAATTTCGTTCTGAATCTGCGTTTGCTCAAACAGAGTATCTGGTGAATAACTGGTATCACTCTCTTCGATCGTGCATTCAAGGCTACCAATCACTGACTGAGAAACAGTCTGAGCCAACCCAACATCGTTTCTGCGACAACACAAAATGCACATTCCAACGCTCTGTTGCACTATCGATACGACGGGATGAATGCCTTCCATTGGTGTGTCCCATCCGTCATCGATTGCCATGAAATCCATTTCGAGGGCATTCAACTGGTCTTTCTCAGGGATTATCCCGCTCAACAATGCATCCCATAGTTCATTTAAAATATCCTGTAAAATTCGCAGATCAGATTTCGACAGATTTTCTGCGAGGAGATCGGCATGTAATGTCAGCAGATGGTCGGCACACCAGACGGAAAACAAGCATCTTTCAAAATGACGGAGCGTGCGAAGCTGCTTCGTAATAAATTCGGAATAGTCGTCAAAATCGTGGATTTGTTTTTTCATCAGCAGTGAGATTCTATGTTTCTTTTGATTGGGACTTCATTAAAGTACGAGTAGCCATCAAAAGATTATCACGAAACTCGTCATCTTCTAGAAACTTTTGAATCACTTCACTATCAGTAGAAGGAGATTCATCTTGCACGAGTAAACGTAGATCCAAATCGTTTAGATCAGACACAATATTTTCATTCATAGTTATTTCACTGGCTGGATCTAAATGATGTTTCAGACGCCGTAGAAACATCTCCGCGTGTATCTGGTGCAGAATCTCCTGATAATCATTTGGAATATCATCTGGCATTTCTATTCTCCCTGTTGGGGGCGGTTCATTTACTTGAGAATGAGATCTAATCAAATTAGAGCGTTTTGGGATGGGCATTCCATTTATGGCCCCCACCACTAAAATCATAAATACACTCTAGCCCATCCAGTGCTCTGGAAATTTCAGCAATCCGATTCAAAACCGGTTTCAAGTCATTTTCATCGTCGATGTGATTTGGATACACGCCCTGCCAGATGTCATGACATCGACGACAGACCAGAATGAGCCATTCTTCGTTGTAAAATCCCTGATCGTAACGAAGATGATGGGTATCGATTCCGGGTCTGCCACAGAGTTGGCATAGCCCGTGATCTCTCTCATAAACGCGTTCGCGGACACGTTGCCATTTTGTTGTCTTGTAGAGTGACTTCTCGTGCATATTTTATTTATACAGATGAGATCGATTTCTGATTTTAGAATCCTTCTTCGAGCCAGTTGATTTTCTCCAACTTAGATGGCCTCCGTTCCTCATAGTAAGATAGATATTCCAGTCTCACGGAAAGCTGTTCCGCATCTTCTGGTGAAAAGTGTATGTCGTTTACTGTAATGGTATCATTCCGATCAACACCAATGTTCGCTTCTATAAATGCAGTAAGTCGTGCATTCTCAATTTCAATCCGAAAATTCTGTGCCTCTTCGAAAGAAAGAATTAGTTGATCGCCTTCATCTGTCAGAATTTCAATTCTATCGTCATCTCGAATCCATGCTTGGCTACTCATCGGTTTATTCCCGTTCTAAATACTTATAATTCACAACCCAAATGGCTTCTCTACATAATTCAAGATTGCGGTCTGGAATACGTGGTACGTAATGCGATCCAGAAAAGAGAAGTTGGGATGCCAAACCATGCGATGGTTCGGCGGACGCTTTTGAGCTCAAACCAAAGAGCCGAAGCATTCCAGTAGAAGAAAGTAAATCAATGTAATTCGTGGTAATTCAGAGAGCGAATATTAGCAGAAATGAAAATTCTAATCCAGAGGAATTTCAATCATTCAGTTCTTGGAATAAAAATCTGAGATCGATTTAAAATGCGAATGTCATCCAGAATGAGATTCAGAAGAACTTTATAATTCATCCTCCCCTGCTCCACACAAAAAACATCCTTTCTTATTCCTTTCATAATTCTTCCGACTTTGTGTCCAAAAAAGATTAATGAAAACTCTACTTAATCATAGGACAGTGTTTTTGTTAAACTGCTCACTGAATTATGAAAGGAAAAGGGGGAGCCACTCTGAAAACAGCTCCCCCATAAAATAAATGATATGTCTTACAAGTATAATAGTGCTGAGAGCACAATTTCAGTCCACGTATCTGAAGTATTTCAGAACAATCTTTCAAACACAAAATCAAAAGTCCCAGTGCATGATGACTGGCGTATCGTTCCAAAGGAATACGCCACCAGAAATAGATGGACTTTGCAGTTTCGAAAAGTGAAGCCAAAACAATCCCCAGCAGCACAATTCCGAATTGTGCAAACACGTAAGCTGGAGACAGTAGATCATGAATTCGATTCTGAAAAGTACATCAGCCTGTATCACGTCAGCCAGACATCACCAGTCAAAAAGACTCCGTTGAATGTGTCACGCCATCTGTTTTACAGATGTTTCGTCGAGCCTGCTGATCGCAATAAATTAATTAAATGGACTCAAGGAGCGTGGGAACATGATGGTGACGATAAGTATTGGGATGCTGAGGCTGACAACTGGAGCTGGAGACATTTCAAGGAAAGCTTTGGTCTCCAAAATTCAATAGACCACATCTGGGGAAAAGAGATTTATGGAATCTTTGGGGCCAAAAGTTCTTATTGTTTAATTATCGATCTCGATTACCACAACAAAGGTCTTGTTTTATTTTTAAACCGTCTGAGTGCCCTTCTGGAGCTGTTTCATGGGCAACATCGATGTCATTATCAGGTTTCTGAAAACAACGCGGGAGGCGTCCATCTAATATTGTTTTTCGGGAACAATTCATCTTTAGAATCACGTCGTCGTTGGTTGTGGAGACAACTGGCTGGTGCAGACAGAAAAGACCCAGAACTGAATTTTACGAAAGGTTCTGAGTATGACCCTAAGTTCAATGTGGAGGTTTATCCAGACACTCAAAGAGGTGTTCGGTTGCCACTAGCTCGCGGCAGAACGATGTTGCTAGACAGACCACTGGATTTAATCACAAGTCGTGGCAAGGAAACACAGGATGTTGTCGGTTACATTCAGTGGTTGGGTGATTCCAACAGACAATACTTGCCCAAAGATGATGTTTACCAGTATGTTGTTGAGCGATTGGATGTTCGTCCTGCAGAAATTAAAGAACAGAAACAACAAAAGACGGTTGTTCAAAAAGCAACAAAGCCACAAAAACAGGAAAAAAGATCGTTAAAAGGAAAGACTCGTGGTGCCATTGTTGGATTCTGGAAAGATGGAAACTTGGAATATTTCATACATCTAAATTCTGCCATAAACACAACATTACATGCGATGCGTGCTGAAGGTTTGTCGGAAGAGGACGCGGTTGATGTTGTGATGTCTTACGTGGAAGGATTACCAGACAAAACAGTCAGTTCCCGGCTGGATGATTTACCGGAAGTGAGGCGAGTTGCAGAGAGGACTGCTAATAAGATCTGGGATTCGCCTGTTTCTGGTAAATGGCAAAAGTCACAAGAGCGATGGAACAACATTGGTTTTCGGGTTTCTGATAAAACAACATGGGTTGTTACATCGAAGAAGCATGAAGATGTAGTTGTAGACTGTCCCCAGTTAGAGTTTTCTGAGGAAGAAAAGTCTCAGTTAATAAGGGAAATGACTCCATTATTAGTCGGAAGTAAACAGGCCCAAAAACAGGAGAAGCAGGACGAAGTGATTCGGGCAGTTGCCTATTTTTTAAGGTATGTACGATGTTGTCCTCGTGAAATACCGGTAAGTGCCCTGCCCCATGTTCTGTGCGATTATGACATCAAGATTAAAAGTCATGACAAACAGACACAGTTTTTGCGACTATTAACTGAATGGGACTGGATTTATGTTCGTATAGAGTATTGTCATCCAGAAAAACACAGGACTAAAACGGGAAGTAATCGTGCTAGAGCATATGGTGTAGGTAAAGCATTTACGGAGCGATTACAGGCTGTTGTGGTAGAGACAGAAACTGTAATTACTAACAATACAACAAAATATAAAAGTGATCTATATACTGTCTCCTACTTTTTGAGGAGACCTGAAAGATTGAATATTTCTTCATTTGATGATCAGCTTAATAATCAGTTTTTGACTACCAATCCGCGAGTAACGCACAGGGAGTCTGTGACCTGATGAGAAATTGTATATTTTAGAACAACATTCTGAACTCAATTCAGGTTGGTGCTTTTTTCTCATTTCCATGCCGCCCCCAAACAAACACATGCTAGAGTTGGTACCACATCATTTTCCCACAAGCATCCAGCAAGAATTAGTTCACAGTACAAAAAATGCTTTACCTACAGTCATTCTATTCTGTGAACAGTTTCCGTGGCATCAACCTCCATGAAAGCGGTTAGAAGTTCGTTATTAATCGAATCCCTGATGTTTTCAGGCTGTTCAGGAATTAAAACAACAAACCCCTTGATTACAATGATAAAGCCCCTGTGAAAAATGAATTCACAGAGGCTTTTGAAACTTTAAGTTTCTCATATACTTCTCGTTGCAATCCACACGCTACGAATAGCGGATACTGCCCGCGAAGCAGGCAGAAAAATATTTTGGTCCAAAAATTACAAATGCGAATCAATGAGATTCTCAACTGATTCGTCAATCATCAAAGCAAAATCACCACCAGAAGCATCAAACGCATCACGAAAACCAAATCTGTCAAACCCGAAATACTGCTCAAGCAATATTTCAACATCAGTTGCCAGCTCGGCAGAGACTGAGTTTGTATCTGGGATATCTTCAGACATATCGCCATAAATATCAGTTCTGCCTTTATACTTTTTGGTTAAGGCTTCCAGTTCTTTTGATTTTTCGGCCCAAAAGTTTTGCATTGCCTCTGTTGTGATTTCTCTTTTAATTGTTTTTGTCATCTCAAATCCCCTTTGAGTTGAGAAAATTATGGATCAATAATGAGCGTATTTCGGTCTTAAAAATTGCGGTTGGCTCATCAACCCCAGTCAACCAAGGTAAGCTGTCGTTTGGCTTGATTGCACTTGCACAATCATCACATAGATTGATTTGCCCTCTATGCATATCATCACCTATATTTTCGAATCCTTTGTGCAAGTCTGATTTACTGCACTCCACAATGACAGATACACGTTTGTTATATCTTTTGCACCCGCAACGATAGCAGATAGATTTATTATTACTCATCTCTCAAATTCCCCTCATAAAAATTAAAGTATGATTGTCTGCCCCAAAAGCAGCAGGGCAACCTTATATCTGATCTGCCATGATGGTGCCGAGAATCATTTTTGACTTTTTGTGTCACAAAGATGCTTAGTTTTTCGAAGCATCAATTACTTCATCATTCACGATCTGCTTTATGCAGTAGATCAAATAGGATTCAATGTCTACTTTTGATAAACCGCTAGTGATCTTGTTGTAGATATATTCTTGGTCATCATCATCCAAATCAGTAGCATCCAAAATCTTAATTAAGATGACTGTTAGTTTGTCTCTGTCTGTCATCATTTCTGTTTTCCCTCACATTTTGAAAGTTTCCATGTAGAACTGATCAATCATGTCTTCCATCTCATCCATATCTGTCAACTGGTAAGACATAACCAACGCAGGGAATCTACCGGAACCAGAAGTGCGGGACGACCGAAGAAAATATTGAGTACGTCCCTCACTCTTTGAGGGAAGTTAGGTGATAACCTTTCCAGCAACTCTCGATATAATCACCGATGCCTGATTTGTGGGTAAATATCTTACGGCGAATCACATCATCGACGCGGTTGTTCACAATATATTCAGGATATTTCTTCTGCATTTCAGTCGTTGTAATCCAAGCCCCCTTGGCATCAACTATGCATTTAACAATCGCAGCCATTTCCTGATCGATATGGTAGTTCTCTCCATTCATCTGGATGATTTCTTTTTTGATATTGACTCTCGCAGGAATCTCCAGTCGTGGTTCCTCTGAATTATGCAGCCAGTCATTCCAAGCTATGACTTCACTTTTGGGAATAACTGAATTCGATTCCAGATCGAGCCCAGCTTCAACTATCCTCTCTATTGCTTCGTTCCCAAAAAATTCGAGCAATTCATTTTCAGACCAAAAATCAGGTAGACCGCCTTTGCGTCCAAAAGGTTTTACAAATTCCAGCACTTCATGTTTGCCATCCAGAACATAGTTGTTTGAAACTAATCGACCGTCTAAGTAGCTGATAAACTGAGACGGAACATTTAAAATATCCCTTAGTTTTTCGGCAACTAAATAAATTGGGTGACCGGATAACTCGAACGACGCTTCACTCGCACCATGAATAATTCTGATAGACATCGCTTTCTCCTTCTATGGAACAATTGTTGGAAACACTGAAAAGATGGGGAGCTGGCTTAAACACAAGCTCCCCATACAGCACACATCCAGCACTAATCCGTTTTCAGCAAAAATACTCTTTACGGAATAGCATTTATGCTGTGAACAGTTTCTGATCTGCCAAAGACTCACACAGCAATCATTGGTTCGCTATTAACCGACTCCCTGATGCTTTCCGACAGTTCAAGGACCAGACCAGATGCAAGAGCGGGACTGACTGCATTGATTTCAGACCAGTCTTGAAGCATTTCATTGATATCAGAACGCCCCAACTCCACAGCGTCCTCAACGTATTCAGTCAGCGATTTGGTCAACTGGAGCCGTCTGTGTCCGTTTTGCACACATTCTTCATCGATATCGCAACCGATAAATCGACGGTTCAAATTCCGGGATGCAACCGCAGTCGTAAATCCTCCGCTACATGTGTCGACGACAAAATCTCCAGCGGAAGAAAATGAACGAATTAAAAACTCAGCCTCCGTGAGTGGCTGCTGCCAGTCGTGCCAATCTTTCTCTTTTGATTCAATATGGCTAACGTCTTGAAACACACCTTTCCCGTTCATTTTCCCCTTTGAGAAAACCAAGATAGGCTTCCAACTATTGGTGATGTTGCAGTTCCCAATATTGATCTGGTTTGCATCCCCGCTCCAACAGGAAGCGATCATCCATCGGTAATCGAGATGTTTACCAAGCATTTCCATTACCTGCGGGAGCCAATACTGACCGCAGTAGGTGACTAACACGCCACCATCAACAAGGACTCGTTTTGCGAATTCTGCAAGCTCTTCGATTTGTGGAAGAAATGATTTGTCATAAGGAATGTCAGTGCAAATAAGTTGCACTGATTCAGGCTCGATTCCAGCGACTGATTCCAATTTTTGGAATGGTGTATGAAAAAGTCGAATATCATCATCTGTGACTGGAATGACAGATTCACCTTCTACCTTTCGTTTCTGTGCATTCTGATTGCGTTTGGCGTGCCGTTGGGCACTTATGACATCGTGTGTTTTCCCCGAACTCTTCTCAGGCAACTGGAGAATCATCTGACACGCTTTTTCGGTCTCCTTGGGTGTGTTCGTAATAATGCGTTTCTGCTTTTTGGGCCGCTTTACGCCATCCTTCCCACGAAGCGTTTCGTGCTTGTCAATTTGACAACTTGCCTCCAATTTCTTCCGCACACTGGCGACAGTGTTTTTGGACACCCCGATAATCCCTGCGAGGTGGTTATCTGCAATTTCTGCATCACGGAGCAGATAGTCTTCGATGAGTTTACGTTTCTGATTCTGGTTCAGGTGGCGTCGATTGCAGTTGAGGATAAGTGCCAGTTCCAGTTTTTCAGTTTCATTTACAAAATCACGAACTTCGGTTAGGCAGTCGATCCCCAACTCTTCGCATGCACGTTTTCGTTGAAATCCATCAACAACTTCCCCGGACTGATCGACGATGATGGGTACTTCGACACCTCGATCAGCAATAGAAGCTTTAAGTGCTTCGAATTCCTCTTCACTCATTACTGGGAAAAACTGAACCTTGTTTTTGTTGATCACCTTGCTCATTCATCTTCTCCTTTTTGTGTAAATTTGAATTGAGTGTCTCTTTGACACCTGACTTATGGGTGTCAGCGGGTGTCGTGGGAGTGTCAGCGAGAAAGCTTTTCCGGCGAAAACCGGGGAATTCCACATCCAAAGTTGGGGCAATTTCCCCAAAACCTGATCAAAGGCATTTTTCCATGTCTCCTGTTTCCAACGGTTTAAACTGATTATTGATGAACTCGATTTGGATCCACATATGGGTGTCAAATACAGGAAAACTCGATACAATGAACAAAATGACAGACCACCCTGCATCCAATCGATCTTCCACCTTCCACAAAAATCTGGAGGCATTTCTTCAGTATGAATTCCTTAATCAGCGGACCTTCGCTGATGAACTGGGAGTCGATTACAAGTGGATGAGAAGGCTGTGTCACCGGGGACTTGAGCGGGTAGACAGGCGAACTCAGAAAGATCTGGAGAGAATTACTGACCGCTATGGGCTCCAAATTTCTGATCTGTGGAGAGAGCAAACCACAGAGAATTTCAGTCCGATTCAAGATCAGGTATTGATCAAATGGACTGGCAGCAAACGTCTGCAAGCAGAGGAAATCATTAGTAGATTTCCCCAAAAGATAGAGACATACTATGAGCCATTTGTGGGTGGTGGATCTGTCCTCTATCGGCTCTTGAAATCCGATATCAAAGTCAATCGATATCGCTGCTCAGATACCTGCAAACCATTGATAGGGCTTTGGAGGATGGTGAAAGAGAATCCCCGGAAGCTGGTTCTCAGATATGACGAGATGTGGAGAAAGCTTCAAAAGGAAGGAGCGTCATTCTACCAGTCAGTCCGAGATGAATTTAATGATTCGCAATGCCCTGCTCTCTTCTTCTTTCTATTGCGAACATGCAGGAATGGTTTGATTCGTTTCAATCAACAGGGAAATTTCACTGCTGCATTTCATCATGGAAGAGGCGGTATGAAACCAGATACCGTAAGAAGAATCATTCTGGACTGGAGTAACTTACTTAGACAATATGATGTGCGATTCTACTGGCGGAACTACCAGCGGATTCAGGCATCAGAAGGCGATCTTTTATATCTCGATCCACCGTACAGAATCAGTCCACGTTTCGTTTTATATAACGGACCATTTGATTTTGAGACATTCTTCTGTTGGCTGAGAAAGCAATCGTCAGATTATCTTCTTTCACTGAATGGATTCTCTGGAGAGGAAGATCGTAGAGTTGATGTGCCCACTGATCTTTATGATGAGCATCTTTTGATCGATTCTGGATCCTCTTCATTGGCGAGAATGAATGGAAATGCAGGTGGTGACCTAAGAGATAGTCTTTACATTTCCAGAAAGTGAATTTTTGGAAATCTGGAAAACTGGAATCTGGCAATTTGTCAAAATGACAGGTTGCGGTTTTCAGATTTGGGTTTTGGTTTGAAAAACATCTTACAACAAGATTCAGCTAGACATTATTTTTTCATTAGAAAACCACATGTCGGAAATTCAATTTTAACCTCCCACCATCTGAGGAATTGCCTTGCCCGGTTGTATGTGTTTCGTGCAGTACCCTGACTAATATCTTCTGTTTTGATTTTCTTTAAGAGATACTTTTGCCACTTGAATTGTATCCCATCCTTGAAATGGCTTTTCCTTGTGATTTTATTTTTTGCAGTGAATTCCTTAAACCTAGCGATCTGCGGAATAATCACTCTGAAACTACCTTTTTTCTGTTCAGCTCGTTGGATGTTTATCCAAACGTCAATAGCTTCATTTAAGGTTGCTGGTATTTTATCTGGCAATTCATAGGGTTTAATTTCATTACACTGCTTGGCTAATTTATGTAACACCATTCTGTTGGCAGACTTTTGATCTCGTAGATCAAAAGCGAAGAGTTTCGGAGATGCAGGAGTTCCAAAGTTGTGATGAATTGCTGTCGTACCTTTAATCGATACATCAGCAACACCGTGGCCAATAACGAATTCTGTCATCGTCGTTTTGTTGGCCCAGAAAATCTCAACTAATGCATAGACTTTTCCGTAATGCTTTTCCGGTTTGATCCATATTTTGTCAATAGCGTCCACCATTTTACTATGGAGTCTCTGGCGTAATTCATTTTCATTCGGGCTTTTCGAGAGAAACTCTGCCATATACAACATATCAATAGCATTATTGTGCTGTTGTGATTTCAATTCAGATAGTCGTTTCTTGTATTCTTTTTTCTGTTCTTCAAGTTTGTTTAATGAGGAGACAAGAATACTAATAGGGCTACCGGCGGCATCAATCATCGCCGTTTCAACTTCTTTCATTCTTTTTTTAATATCGATCAATGCAGATTCACATTTTGAAATGTCTTTTTGTGAATTAGTTTGAGTCGGTGAGATGTCAGAAGGTTGGATCGCGAGTAATGTTTCCAAAAACATTCGATTCAGTTCGGATAAATCGACAGACACGGAGTCCGAATCATCTAATTTTCTGATATGACCATAAGAAACCAACCGTCTCTGATAATCACTTTTCCGTCTACTTCGAATCATATGCATAGAATGACGATCATTAGCATTAAAAACCAAACCCTTAAAAATATTGACATATGGATCATGTTTAGCAATGTTTGGTTTTCTTTTTCCTTTTTCATTTTGGGCCATGTACCAAAGATCTTGAGAGATTGCGGCGGGATAATAATCTTCTATTGGTTGGCCTGCTGGAACTTTCTTTCCTTTTTGGTGATCATATTCCATGGGCTGTAGTTCACCATAAGTGGCAGTATCATTTAATACTTTAGCAATGTAACTCAGGTTCCATTTTCCAGAAGTTCCGATTGGATTAATTTGCTTTTGCAATGATTTTAGGATCTGTTTTTGGCTTTGTCCTTCGGCTGTTTGCTCAAAAATGAATTGAATTGCTTTAGCTCCACTGTTGAGTACAAAACATTTTTTCTCATCATCATAGCCGATCCAAGCAGGACAACGTTTATTGAATATTTCCTTCTTATCTCGTTTATTGTTCCAACTTGATTTAAGCCGATCGCTTTTGTTTTTGGATTCGATATATGCTATATGAAAATACATAAGAGGCATTAACAGAGAAAAGAAATCCTTAATCGATTCTTTTGTGTAGAGTCTTTCATCTGGTTTTAAAACAGCGATATTAACGCCAGCAGAAAGAATTTGTTTAAACATTACAAAAGCTTCGTCAGCCCCTTCTCTTGAAAGCCGATCAAGATTTTCAACAAGCAGAATTGCACCCGGTTCAATATCACCTGCCTGACACATAGTTATGAATTTCTTGAGTGCTCCCGAGTGCTTATTTCTACCTCTAAAAGCAGATACACCCAAGTCTTGAAATTTAAGATTGCTTTCAGTGTGCTTGTTGCGAGCGATCCATTTCTGTCCGAGTTCAAGCTGTCTGCGTTTGCTGTCCCCGAGTTCTTGTTTTTTTGATGAGAATCTCAGATATGAATAAACCAATGCCATGCTATACTCTTACTTAATACTGGTATAATAGAACGAAAGGGTTAAATTCTATCAGATACTCCTAGAACTACAATATCTTGCTGTTTCTGGACGAGCTGCCCGAATTCAATCGCCGTACCCTGGAAGTGTTACGACAGCCACTGGAAGGCGGGGAAGTCACCATCTCCCGTGCGATCGGCAGCGTTACGTTTCCTGCGAACGTGATGCTGATCTCCGCGATGAATCCCTGCCCCTGCGGCTACCTGTCTGATCCGAGACGAAAATGTTCCTGCAATCCGATGCAGATCGAGCGTTATCTTTCCAAAATCAGTGGACCGCTGCTGGACCGGATCGATATTCACATCGAAGTTCCCCCGGTCCCCTTTCGCGAACTGTCAAACCAGACTTCAGGCACCAACAGTCAGACCATGCGCGAGCAGGTGTCGGCGGCCCGTGAGATTCAGGCGCGCCGCTTCGCAAATGAAAAGACGTCGCATAACGGTCGAATGACACCTCGCCAGTTGAGGAAATTTAGCCAGCTGGCCTCGGATGCTGAGGGCCTGTTGAAAACTGCGATGGAGGAGATGGGCCTGTCTGCCCGGGCACACGATAAAATTTTACGCATCAGTCGCACGATTGCAGATCTCGACCAGAGCGATCAGATTACTGCAGCGCATGTCAGTGAAGCTATCAACTACCGCACTCTGGATCGTCAGTTCTGGTCGTGAAACTCAGTCTGCCTGTTCTGATGCCTGCGGCGCGGCCAAGTGCGAGATGGTCTCCAGCAGTTTCTGTTTATTGACCGGCTTGGTTGCATAGGCATCACAGCCCGCGTTCAGACATTTTTCCATATCGTTTTTCATCGCGTGGGCCGTCAGTGCGATAATCGGACGCTTATAGCCCGCCTCTCTGAGTTTGCGTGTTGCCGTGTAACCATCCATGACCGGCATCTGCATATCCATCAGCACGAAATCATAGGGGTGCCCGGCTTCCTGGGCAGCCAGTGCCTGTTCGGCCCCGAGCTTTCCATTATCTGCCAGTTCGACTTCCATGCCCTCTTTCTTCAGCAGAAACGAGATGAGTCGCTGATTGTCGAGGCCGTCTTCCACGATCAGTACACGCCGGGAGGCCACACTCCGGCCAGACTCCATAGGATGCTCCTGTTTCTGTTCCTCTGTGGCTTTGCGGAAGGAACTTTTATCCAAGTGCAACAGACGCACTCCTTCGAGAGAGCCGGTGTTGACCGTGATGGTGAAAGTACTTCCCACGCCGACTTTACTCGAGACCTTGATCTGTCCACCCAGCATTTCGACCAGGCGTTTGGAAATGGCCAGCCCCAGACCGGTGCCGCCATATTTCCGGGTCGTTGAATTGTCGGCCTGTGTAAACGGTTGATAAATCTGAGAGAGTGCTGCTTCCGAGATGCCGATGCCTGTATCAATGACGTCGAATTGGAGTTGCGCACAGGAGTCTTCCAGGTTGATGGTCTGGATGCAGAGTTTTACGTAACCGGTCTCGGTGAATTTGATCGCATTCCCCAGCAGATTGATCAACACCTGACGCAGTCGCGTTGGATCAGTAACGATTGTTTCCGGAATCGGATTCTCAAATTCAATCTGCAGTTTGAGCTGCTTCAAGTCAGCCTTGACCTGCATCAGAGCAGCAATGTCCCGCACGATCTCTTGAATATTGACCCGTACCTGCTCGAGTTCGATCTTGCGGGCTTCGATCTTGGACAGGTCCAGAATGTCATTGATCACGCCGATCAGATACTCGCCATTGCGTTTGACAATGTGAGCTGCCTCAATATCTTCTTTCTCTTTCAGATTACCGAGCAGGATATCAGTGAAACCCAGAATGGCCGTCATCGGAGTGCGGATTTCATGACTCATATTGGCCAGGAATTCACTCTTGGCATCACTGGCAGCTTCGGCCCGTTTCCGTGCTTCGTTCAATGAGCGTTCGTATTCTTTGCGTTCGCTGATGTCCTGGATAATTCCGGTGAAGATTTCCCGGTCCGCCAGAACAACTGAACTCACCGCCAGTTCGGCGGGGAACGTTGATCCATCCTGTCGCTGGGCCACGATTTCCTGCCGCGAACCGATCGCGCGAACCAGTTGCGGATTCAAGTCTCCTTCGGAGTATTTGTGCTGCAGACTCTGGTGCAGGGGAGGAATCAGCAGGTTGATGTTCTGCCCGATCACCTCGTGATTCAGATAGCCAAACAGGTGCTCCGCTCCCAGGTTGAACTCTTCAATCCTGCCTTCCAGGTTAATCGTGATGATGGCATCCATCACGTTGTCCATGATCGAGCGGTAACGCAGCTCTCGGTCTTTTACATCCGATAACAGGACTTCCTGGGCGTCCAGCACACGGTTGTATTGATATCCCACAATCCCGGCTTCGGTAAAGTCGTCGACCTCGGCCCGAGAAGTGTTGTCCCCCTTTTCGTGGGCAATCATGGTTTCCAGCAGACTGTGCAATTCGGTAGAAGCACCATGTTCGGCCACGTTGAGACCAATTTTTTCGTCCCCCGCGGAAACCCGGATCGGCAGGAAGCGATTCAGCGTCCACATACAAACCCAGATAAAACTGAAGCTCCAGACGAAGCAGACAGCCACCCCAAGGGCTTGAATTCCCAAGAGGTGCATGCGTGTGATACCGTGCGGTACGTGCTCCATTTCAGCAAAGAGGGCGACAGCCAGGGTCCCCCAGACACCCGCGAATCCATGCACGGGAATCGCTCCCACGACATCATCAACTTGCATGCATTTTTCGAGCAGATACGTTGCTCCCAGCATGACCGCGCCGGCGATCAAGCCAATCAGAATCGCGCTGGGATAGGAAACAACGTTACAGCCCGCTGTCACAGCCACCAGCCCTGCCAGTGATCCATTGAAGATATTTTCTACCGAAATCTGTTTAGACGAGAACATTTCCCAGAGGAGTGCAAAGACGCCCCCCGCGATCCCGGCCAGAATCGTATTTAATATGATAGAGGGAACCTGTCCGTTTAATGCCAGCGTGCTCCCGCCGTTAAAACCAAACCAGCCAAACCACAGAATCAAAAATCCGAGTGCCGCCAGGGGCAGGTTACTTGCTGAGAAGCGGGATTTATCAGCGCCCGCGCCAAAGCGTCCCGTGCGTGGTCCCAGGATCAACACTGCTGCCAGCGCAGACCAGGCTCCGACGGAATGCACGACACTGGAACCGGCGAAGTCCATGAAGCCCAGCTTTCCCAGCCAGCCTGCCGGGGCACCTGCGGCATCCCGGGCCCAGGCCCAGTGACCGAACACAGGATAGGCAACCGCACCAATGGCACAAGCCAGGATCACATAGGAGCGAAACCGCATCCGCTCTGCGACCGCGCCCGAAGAGATCGTCATCGCGGTACTGCAGAACACAAGCTGGAACAGAAAGACAACGGTGGCCCAGTGAGTGGTGCTGTTGTCAGCAAAGGCGAAACCGGTCGTTCCGATCAGACCCTGAAAGGACTCGCCAAACATGAGTCCGTAACCGAAGAGCCAGAACAGGAACGTTCCGATAAAGAAATCGACGACATTCTTGGTCGCGACATTAATACTGTTTTTCGAGCGTGACAGTCCTGATTCCAGGCAACAGAAGCCTGCCTGCATCAAAAATACCAAGCTGGTACAGATTAATACCCAGATCGTATTCGTGGTTAACTCGTAAGACATTGAATGAGGGGGCCTTCAAGTCATGCAACCACAATCATTTCGAAGCACAAAATGATTGTCATATGAGGGAAATAGAATTGTTAAAATTTAGATCCACTTCAGAGACAGTCAAAAGAATTCTGAGTGGAACACCTCATATTTCGACCCGCCAGTCCGATTTGTCAGACATCCGCGTTCAATCCAGACAATCGCCCCCTTCGCCCCAGGCAGAATCCTCTGCACAACCGGAAAGAAATCATTCGCGAAAGGTCGCTGCGGAAAGCATCCTGCCAGCATGTTCTGGATCAGTGTGCCTCACCGCTGGCTGCAGCAACCGCCTCCAGCGAGAGCGGGTTCGGCGCTTCAACCGGGGGAAAGCAACCCGGCGCATTGTTTCGATACCATTGTTCCAGAACGTTCAGCCACTGGTCTGAAGTTTTGACGGCGATAAACGCATCGCGGACTGCTTTGCGCTGCGGATGCAGCTCCGAATAGAAGATGCCAAACTTGCGCATCGTGTTGCAGACTTTTTTCTCGCCGTAGAATTCACGAGCGAGTGCAAAATGCTCTGCGATTACGGTCCGCTGTTCATGAACATCGGGAGGCGTAATCGATTCCCCCCGCAGCAGGCGTTCGGTCTGTTGAAAGATCCAGGGATTCCCGATGGCACCCCGGGCAATCGAAACGCCGTCCACTCCGGTCACACGGAGCATATCCAGGCAGGCCTGGGGAGAGAAGAGGTCGCCACTGCCCACCACAATTCTGTCGCCCGCCTGTTGCTTGACCTGTCTGAGAAATTCCCACTTGCTGGAGCCGACATATTTTTGTTCGACCGTGCGGCCATGCACGGTGATCGCCGCCAGTCCCCGCGCGTAGGCACCTTCAAAGATACGAAAGAAGTTTTCTTCCGATGCAGAACTGTCATCAATGCCACGTCGCATTTTAAGTGTCACCGGAATCGAGTCGGGGACGGTATCCCGGACCCGGGAAATAATCTCCAGCGCCACTTCAGGCTGTCCCAGATGATAGCCACCCCGACAGCGGCTCATTACTTTTTTCACCGGGCAGCCAAAGTTGATATCAATCACATGAAAGCCGGCGTCAACGAGTTTCTGTGCCGCAGGCCCGAACTCTTCCGGCTCGGAGCCCATCAACTGTCCGCCCACCGGAAATTCATCCGGATGACAGTACATCATCGAGAGCTGTTTCCCCTGACGTGTCTGATTAATCAAGCGGTCAATCATCACTTCACAGAGTGTATAAGCCGCCCCCAGGCGCGCCGCAATCACGCGCATCGGATAATCGCTGTAGCCACTCAATGCCGCCTGACACAGGGGAGATTTGAGCTGGTAAGGCCCCAGGCTGACCGGTTTTATTTTCGTTTCAGACGTCATTTTCAGCTTTGTACTTTCACAGAATAATCAACGGGTAAACTGGTCTAATAATGCGCGTGTGATCTGCCCCGGCTGCTCATGCCTGCAGATCACACCACTGACGGCAACACGCGTCGCTCCGGCCTGCAGAACTTCCGGAAGGTTCTCTGCGTTAATGCCGCCGATCGCAAACCAGGGCAGGGTGATCTCGGCAGCAACCTGCTTTACGAAATCCAGTCCCGCATACTCTTCTTTGGCAAATTGTTTTGTAGCCGTGGTAAAGGTAGGGCCGACGCCGATGTAGTCGGCTCCATCCAGCACGGCCTGTCGTGCCTGTTCGATATTATGCGTCGAGACACCAATCAGGCGACGGGAACCGACGATCTGTCTGACTTCACGCACCGGCAGTTCGTCCTGTCCCACATGCACGCCATCAGCGTCTATTGCTACCGCAAGATCCGGACGGTCATTCATGATCAGAATGGCTCCTGCTTCCCGCGTCCATTCCCGGGCCCGCCTGCCATGCTCGAGCAGTTGACGATCTGACATTTCTTTTTCGCGGATCTGCACGATGCGGACACCGGCTGCGACAGCCTCACGAATTGCAGGTCCGCAACCATGATGACACATCGATTCTGTCGCCAGCAGATAGAGCTGACAGTCCTCAAGCCGGTGTTGGCTCGAGACACAGGTCAGCACGCTCTTTTCCAGAGTATAAAGTGAGTACCGCATCTGTTTAAAGATAGCGGCTGCCTCTACGGAGATCAGTTTCCCGAACTCTTCCAGCGTCCGTGCTGCTTCCTGCACCCGCTTGAGGTTGGCCTGAACCAGGTGTTCCAGGGAAGGGCGGTCAAACTCGGAAGTCGAACTGATGGCGGTTCCCACATCGTTGAGCGTATCGCGGCTGGCGATCAGGGAGTCCTGGCCGATGAACTGCAGTGCTTCGGTCAACTGATGCCGGGTGGTTTTCAGCAATCTCGTCAGATGAGCATCGTCCAGCGCGAATCGCAGAAAGTCTTCGACCACCCGCAGTCCTTCCCGCAGACGATTCGCGGCGGCATCGATGGTGCGGAATGTATTCGTCTGATCGCAGACAGTCGCGGGGACCGTGCGAAAAGCGAAATCGACATCGATCGGATCGCCTGCCTGCTGATGTTCGCCCTGAAATGATGCTGCCAGCGAATCCGAAGAAATGGCCCCCTGATTCACCAGCCAATCCGTGTGAGGTCCTTCGGTCTTCAAGACGCCCCACAACAGATGCTCGCTGCCGATTTCGACCGGCAGACTGGTCTGACTGGCCTGTTCCAGCGCTCGATTGAGAACGTCCTTTAACTGAGGAAACCGAAACAGGGCCTGGGAGAGTTCCAAGGGAACTTCTGTCATGAACAGATCGGATTTGGCCTCTGAGTCCGGCAGGGTCAGTTCAAATTCCTGCAATATCAGGTTTTGCACGATTCCATGCGACTGCAGAATCTCGGCAGCCCGGGATTCCTCATGTGCCAGAGCCGCCAGCAAATGCCGGGGATTCGTTACCTGATCATTTGAATTATTGGCGATCAGTTCTGCCAGCGCCAGGGCACGCTGTGCGCCGGCGGTAAGTAAATGTTGCATCGGTCTCAGGTATTTTCTCAAAACGGGAGAGGTAAGTAGACTTCGAAAGACGTCCCAACAGGCAATCGTAACTTATTTAGCTTAACCGATTGAATGCTTATCTTGCTACATTTGGGTATGGGTACTAGAATTAACTTTACCGGACCTGTCGAATTTGCGGATTTTGCAGGTTTCGTACTATGAAAAACTCCGTTAACCCTCATCAGGGAAGAGAGGGGGTATTTCCAATGTGACACCCGCTGAAAGTCGACGTGTTAAGATAGACAGCTTATTTTAGTAAGTTGTGATTATTCAGTTACTTCCTATGATGAACTGACAGTAGTTTGGGGAAATTCCTCGACGTTTTTTTGTGAGTGACGTATTATTCTCAGGGAACCATTCCTGAATCACTGTCAGCAACGAATCCATTCAGTGCGTTGTTTGTTGTTTAACGCCGTTCGGGTTAAATAAACAGCGTTTTTGAATTTTAAAAGACAAGAAACAATCGAATTAGCATTATAGTTTGGGAGAAATGCTCCCTGCGACTGAACCCGCCGGTTTCCAGTCAGGGGAGTCAGTGTTCATCCAACAGCGCCCGCAATGGTACTGGGCCATAGGAGAAACGAGTTATGTACGAGCGGTTTACAGATCGAGCTCGAAAAGTGATGCAGCTGGCCAATCAGGAGGCCCAGCGGTTCAATCACGAATATATCGGGACCGAACATATCCTTCTGGGTTTAGTCAAGGAAGGCTCAGGAGTCGCAGCCAATGTATTGAAAAATCTGGATGTGGATCTGCGCAAGATCCGTCTGGAAGTTGAGAAGATTGTCCAGTCCGGACCAGACATGGTTACCATGGGCAAACTCCCCCAGACGCCCCGCGCGAAGAAAGTCATCGAATACGCGATGGAAGAGGCCCGCAACCTGAATCACAACTACGTAGGTACAGAGCACCTGCTGCTCGGCCTGCTGCGTGAACAGGACGGCGTCGCCGCTCAGGTCCTGATGAACCTGGGTCTGAAACTGGAAGAAGTCCGCGAAGAAGTTCTCAACCTGCTGGGTCACGGCCTGGAAGGGGGTGAGGCTGGCGAACGGACTCCTGGTACCGGCAGCCAGAAAGCCGGCAAGAGCAAGACTCCCGCTCTGGACAGCTTTGGTCGCGACCTGACCGAACTGGCCAAGCAGAAGAAGCTCGATCCGGTCATCGGCCGTTCCAAAGAAATCGAACGCGTCATCCAGATCCTCTGCCGTCGTCAGAAAAACAACCCCGTTCTGCTGGGTGAAGCAGGCGTTGGTAAAACCGCGATCGTCGAAGGGTTCGCCCAGATGGTCGTCGACGGCGAAGTTCCCGACCTGCTCCGCGATCGTCGCATCGTCGTACTCGACCTCGCCATGATGGTCGCCGGCACCAAGTACCGCGGTCAGTTCGAAGAACGCATCAAAGCCGTCATGAACGAAGTCCGTCGTGCCAAGAATACGATTCTGTTCATCGACGAGTTGCACACCCTCGTTGGCGCCGGTGGTGCTGAAGGAGCGATCGACGCTTCTAACGTACTGAAGCCCGCCTTGAGTCGTGGCGAACTGCAGTGTATTGGTGCCACCACCCTGGACGAATACCGTAAATACATCGAGAAAGACAGCGCCCTGGAACGTCGCTTCCAGAACGTGATGGTCGAACCTCCCACAGACGAACAGACCGTTGAAATTCTGCGTGGTCTGCGGGAACGCTACGAAGAGCATCACAAGGTACAGATTACCGACGACGCGCTCGAAAAAGCCGTCGAACTCTCTTCACGTTACATCACCGGCCGTTGTCTGCCCGACAAAGCGATCGACGTGATCGACGAAGCGGGTGCCCGGATCCGTCTGAAATCAATGGTGCGGCCTCCCGACCTCAAAGAACTCGAAGAAGAATCAGAACGCCTCAACCAGTCCAAGGAAGAAGCGGTCGCTAACCAGGACTTCGAACTGGCAGCCAATCTGCGTGATCAGGCTGACAAGCTGAAGAAACGGAAAGAGACCCTGACCCAGGAATGGCGTGAAAAATCCAAAGAAGTCGACGGCGTCGTCGATGCGGAAGTCGTTGCAGAAGTGGTCGCCAAGATTACCGGCGTTCCGCTGACCCGGCTCTCCAGCGAAGACACCGTGCGTCTGCTCAACATGGAAGACGAACTGCACAGACGCGTCATCAGCCAGGACGAAGCTATCAAGCAGGTTTCCAAGGCCGTCCGCCGCAGCCGCAGTGGTCTGAAAGATCCCAAACGGCCGATGGGGGCCTTCCTCTTCTCCGGACCGACCGGGGTTGGTAAAACCCTGCTGGCCAAGACGCTGGCTGAGTTCATGTTCGGCGACGAAAACGCTCTGATTCAGATCGACATGAGTGAATACATGGAGAAGCACAACGTCAGCCGTCTGATCGGTGCTCCTCCGGGATATGTCGGTTTCGAAGAAGGGGGTCAGCTGACCGAAAAGATTCGGCGTCGTCCATACGCGGTTGTGCTGCTTGACGAAATCGAAAAAGCACACCCCGACGTCTTCAACATGCTCCTGCAGATCATGGAAGAAGGCCACCTGACCGACAGCTTCGGTCGCAAGGTCGACTTCAAGAACGTCGTTCTTATTATGACCACCAACGCCGGTGCTCAGGGTATGGCTCACGGAGATGCCTTCGGGTTCCGCAAAGCCGACGATGACACCAGCTACGATGCCATGAAACGAAATCTGATGCACGACCTGCAGAAAGAGTTCAAACCGGAATTCCTGGGACGTCTCGACGAAGTCGTCGTCTTCCGGAAACTGACCCGCGAAGAACTCAAGCAGATCGTCGACATTGAACTGGCCAAGGTTCGCAAACGTCTGAAAGAACAGGGCGTAGTCCTGGAACTGACCGACCAGACCCGCGAGTTCATCATCGACAAAGGCTCCGAAGGGGGCGAACTCGACTACGGTGCACGTCCGCTGCGTCGTTCGGTCGAACGCTACATCGAAGACCCGCTGGCAGAAGAACTGCTGCGGGGTGCCTTTGAAGGCAAGAACAAAGTGCTGGTTACCGTCGCTGAAGTCGGCGATGAAAAACGGCTCGAGTTCGAAGGTTCTTACGAAGCCGAAACCGAAGAGCTGGCAACCGTCGGTTCCAGCGAAGGCGGTTCTTCAGAAGGCGAAGGTTAAACTTCACTTTTTGAATAACGCTTGAGATAAAATTTCAGAGCCCTCACTATCACGGTGAGGGCTCTTTTTGTATCTGCATTCAACCGGAAGGAGCTGGACCATGCTTTCCCGACGACTCGAACCCGAAGTCATGGACACCCGCGAAGAGGCCCTCGGCTACAACACCATGGACAATCGCGAAGTCAATCGGCGCTTCGCGGATGAAATCCTCTCACTCATCGCGGATTCGGAATTAGATAGCTCGCAGCCGCTCACACTGCTCGACCCCGGCACCGGGACCGCGCTAATCCCCATAGAAATCTGTCAGCGTAACGCGCAGGTTCAGATCATCGCAGCCGACCTCGCCACGGAAATGCTCAAAGTCGCCACAAACAACCTGCGCAGCGCGGAACTCTCCAACCGCATCTCACTGGAACTCGCTGACGCCAGACAGCTACCCTGCCCAGATAGCTTCGTGGACGGCGTCATCGCCAACAGCCTGATTCATCACATCGCGGATCCGTTGCCCATCCTGCAGGAAATGCTGCGTGTGATCAAACCGGGTGGCTTCCTGTTTCTCCGCGATCTTGCCCGACCCGACTCGCTGGACGATCTCGAATCGCTCGTCAGACAGTATGCCGCGAATGACACACCGCATCAGCGTCAGATGCTGACCGACTCCCTGCACGCAGCCCTCACCCTCTCAGAAATTCGGGATCTGCTGCAGACCTGCGGCCTGCCCCCTGAAGCAGCACAGTTGACCTCCGATCGGCACTGGACCGTCTCGCATCGACTCGCGCAAACATAAAAACAGGGGAAAGACTGACTTCGTATCAGTCTTTCCCCTGTGGCGTTTTCAATTAGTCTTTAATTGAAATCAATCCCTGATCCGCCTGGCGAACGTCTTTGTTCAAAGCCGATCACTCGCTGGCATTCTTGGATGGCGACTGAGATGGGGTACGCTGCGCTTCCGCTTCTTTCATCGCGTTTTCACGCTGAATCGCATCATACACTTCCTGACGGTGTACTGGAATTTCTGTAGGGGCCTGGATTCCTAACCGTACTTTATCACCCCGGATATCGACAATAGTAATGACAATATTGTCACCGATGATGATGCTCTCGTCGCGTTGTCTCGACAATACAAGCATCGTAGTAACTCCTTCCGTAGATCTTATTTTTTCTGGGCCAATGAGGTGATATCTGAAGAGGCGACAAACCTCTTATCGATTTGACTAAAAGCTTGTCACCTGTTGTCATTTCGTAAGTAAGTAAAAACAATTCAGTCCGGTCGGAAGGGACTCCATCTTGGAGAACCGTGCGGTTCCTGCACGAAACTCCCGATCCGGCAATGACCCACATCCCTGCATCTGAGTAATGAGTTCCGCGGGGGTACTAACTACATCGACCTTTCCACAGAGAAGATTCCTTTTAAGATAGGATAAATGAGCACATTAAGAAAAGATGCATACCGCTCTGCCGGATAGCCCAACCGTACCGCCTGTAACGATTTTAACGCCCTGCTGGCGATTAATAATGAAATTATGAACACATGCGAATATAAACAGGACCTCAAGGGGCTAATCTGAATTGCCAATTCCCCGGCAGATGTATAACCTTGTAGGTAGCGCTCTGATTTGACGCACATCGCATCCCACCTTGATTTACTGCGGCGAAAATCAGAACCTGCCTCGTGTTTCACCCTCTGATTAAGCAGACCTTCCGGATCAAGTCCGGTCCTGACCCCCACTTTCGGGACAAACGCTGGAGTAAATGACCAATGGCCACACTGTTGATTGCTGCGGGAGCCTTTATCGGTTACATCATCGCTTACCACACCTATGGTAAGTGGCTCTCCCAGAAAATCTTTAACGTCGACGCAGATGCGGAAGTTCCCAGTAAACAGCTGCGTGACGATATCGACTTCGTCCCCACCAAAAAAGAAGTCATCTTCGGCCACCACTTCACCAGCATCGCCGGCACCGGACCCATCGTTGGTCCCGCGATTGCCGTCTTCTGGGGCTGGCTGCCTGCACTCCTCTGGGTGCTCTTTGGGTCTATTTTCGTCGGCGCCGTTCACGACTTCGGTGCGCTGATGGTGTCGCTGCGCAACCGGGGACAAACCGTTGGTGAAGTGGCCGGCAGACTGATTGCCCCCCGCACCCGTATCCTGTTCCTCTTGATCCTGCTGCTCGCTTTGACCGTGGTGCTTGCCATCTTCGGACTGGTGATTGCCATCATCTTCTCGCTCTATCCCGAGACGGTCATCCCCGTCTGGATTACTATGCCCATCGCCATTGTGATCGGCCTGATGGTCTATAAACAGAATGCAGAACTGCTCATCCCCTCGCTCGTCGCGCTGGTCGTTGTATACGCTTCGATCTACATGGGTGCCTACTACTGGCCCATCAATATCGCCACACTGTTCGGCATCCCCGACATGGGACCGTTCCCCAACGCGGTCATTCTCTGGACCTTCGTCCTGCTGGCGTATTGTGCCGTCGCTTCGGTCATGCCGGTCTGGCTGCTGCTCCAGCCGCGCGATTTCATCAACAGCCACCAGTTGGTTCTCGCGCTGGGACTGCTGCTCATCGGAGCCCTGGTCGCCGGTGCTACTGGAAAAGCAGACCTCGTCGGCTCCGCCCCCGCGGTTGCCACCAACATCCCCGCCGATGCCCCGCCCATCTGGCCCTTCCTGTTTATTACCATCGCCTGCGGTGCCTGTAGCGGTTTCCACTGCCTGGTCAGCAGCGGTACCAGTAGTAAACAGGTCGAATCCGAAATGGACGCCCAGTACGTCGGCTACGGTGCCATGCTCCTCGAAGGGGGCCTGGCTGTCATCGTGATCCTCGCCTGCTGTGCCGGCGTGGGCATGGGTGATTTCACCCGCGTCGGAGAAGGAGCCGCCTACAGCTATCAACCCACACTCGCCACAGGGACCGACACCCAACTGGCCGGACTGGCTGCCTGGGAAACCCGTTACGACGCCAGCAAAGGCTGGGGCGCGTTCGGCCTGAAAGACAAAATCGGTGCCTTCATTCACGGAGGTGCCAACTTCCTGGGTGCCATCGGCATCCCGATGAAGCTCGGCATCAGCATCATCGCCGTCCTTGTGGCCAGCTTCGCTGCCACCACCCTCGATACCGCCACGCGTCTGCAGCGATACGTCATCCAGGAACTCGCGGCGACCGTGCACATCAAACCGCTCACCAACAAATACGCAGCCACCGGATTGGCGGTCGCCCTGGGTGGCATGGTCGCCATGATGCCCGCCA